>NZ_JAQWYD010000079.1:0-22397 GCF_029254145.1 Lentibacter sp. | reverse complement strand
TCTACCCCTGAGCTACCCGGGCACGGGTGATGCGGTTTAAACCGATCTGGGTAGCGGCGTTCTAGGCGAGGGGCGGGGCGGTGTCCAGAGGCTTTTTGCGCAAAATTTCAATGCGGCTTCTGCGCCTGCTTTTCTATCTCGTCCGCAAGGTGTTCTGTGTCCTCCGGATCGTTTGAGGGCAGGGCATATCCACCTCCCAGCCATTTAGAGAGGTCGATGTCGGCACAGCGCCGTGAGCAGAACGGTTTGTAGCGCGTATCTGTTTCATTCGCGCATATCGGGCAGCTCATGACAGCAGCCCTGAGAGCAATTCATTCAGAGGCAGGCGCGCGCGTTTGCGTTGCAGCTCATAGTGCCCGAGTGGCGTGAAGCCTGCGAGCACGGTGTCGATGCCGTCTGCTTTAAGAGCGGCACGCAGGGAGGCCTCAAAGCCGCGGCGGTCCTTTTTGGGCATGGGAGCCAAATCGATTGTGATCTGTCCGCCTAGGCCGCGCAGCCGCAGCTGTTTAGGCAGTTCTTTGGCACAGGCAAAGTTGGCGCGTGTACCAGCTGCAAAAGAGCCGTCCGCGCCAGTGTTTACATCCACAGCAATCAGCGCACGTGTCGGCTCAATTGCGAGTGAGGCTCCACCAGCAAGGCGAACTTCGGGCTCTCTCAGAGCGTCTAATGCCTCAAGAACACCATGGCTTTCAAAGCTGCCCGCATCGGTCACAACATCGGCGGGTTCAACCCAGTCACGCCACGCTAGGACATGCGGGCCGTCGCCTTCGGTCAAAGTTTCGGGTTCTGCGGCTGTGTCGTTTACAACTGTCTGCGCCAGATCAACCATCGCACGCAGATCTTCAGCGATGTCTTCATCTTCGGCTTCGTCGCAAGACGAACGCAGAATCAGGCCAAAGCCGAGGCCTGCCATTTCTTCTTTTGCAATCATCATCAAGGCGTCGCGTCGCTCATCTTCCCGTATCTGACGTGAGATATTTAGGCCTGGCGCGTCCGGCGTGACAATCGCATAGCGTGACTTAAACATCAGCTTGGTCGTCACGGGCAAGGCCTTGCCCTCATCGGCATAGCCTGTGAGTTGGACAGTCAGCATGTCGCCTGGCGCAATGCCCTTGACCTGTTTCAAAAAGGCATTGCCGTCGGGCGTTTCCAAAAACATCCCACCTTGCCCTTTCTGGGGCTTGGTCGCACGAGCGCGATAGACCGTTCCTGGCCGGGGGGCGTCTGCATCGATCAGAAGATCGTGGAGTTGCCCGTCTACCATGAGTGCCGCTGCTTCGCGTGCACCGAAATGGTCTAGAATAATCTGACGTCCCTTCATGGGGTCCTCCAAAGCGGATAGCCCGCGGCTTGCAACAGCGCTGCGGTTTCACTGAGTGGCAAGCCAACAACGCCCGTAAACGAACCTTGTATCCAAGGTATAAGCGCCCCAGCGGGCCCCTGAATTGCGTAGCCGCCAGCTTTGCCTTGCCAGTCATTTGTAGCAAGGTAGCCTGCGATCTCGCTGTCGGAGAGTCGCTTCATCTTGACTGTCGTGACAACGTCGCGCTCCCAGAGCGTCTCGCCTTTCTTCACAGCCACAGATGTAATGACTCGGTGACGTCGCCCAGAAAGCTGGCGTAAGAAACGCTCAGCCTCGGCGACGTCTTCTGGCTTGCCCAAAATGCGCCGCCCGAGTGCCACGGTGGTATCCGCGCAGAGCACGATCTCATCCAGCGCAGCGACAACGGCCTCGGCCTTCTCCCGCGCCATACGGGCGCAATAGGGGCGGGGCAGCTCGGCCTTTTGCGGTGTTTCATCAATATCTGGCGGGCGAATAGCATCGGCCACAACGCCGATTTGCGCCAGAAGTTCTTTCCGACGCGGGCTGCCTGAGCCGAGGATCAGTTTCATGCCTATTTAAAGCGGTAGTTGATCCGACCTTTCGTCAGATCATACGGTGTCATTTCCACCTGAACTTTGTCGCCAGCCAGAACGCGGATGCGGTTTTTGCGCATCTTGCCTGCCGTATGTGCGATGATCGTATGGCCGTTTTCCAGCTCGACCAGGAATGTCGCATTCGGCAGGAGTTCCTTTACGACACCGGGGAATTCGAGCAGTTCTTCCTTGGCCATGGTCTCTCCTAGAGTTTCGCATGCCGGTCTTGGCAAGCGCGGCTTAAATGCGCCTATCAGCGCGGTTTTTCAAGGACTTTCTTAGGCCAAGGCCTCCAGTGTGACATCTGAGGCGCGTGGGGCCTGCTCCCCCCAATGCAATGCATTGAGAACATGGCCATCGGCGCGGACATGTGCGATCTTGGCCCTATCCACACTGGCATAGGTCCAGCCTGCTTTGTTCAGGTTCCCTTCCGCCAAAACACCTGTGGGTGGAAACCCCTGATCCATCGGACCAAAGATCCCCCCCATTCCAGAGTTGCTCTCGACACCGAAGAGGCGCGGTTCATTGCCAATCAGGCTAGACATGACGGTGAAGCACTGCCCCTCAAGTGCGCGCGCCATCGCACCAACACGTACCCGCCAATACCCTTCCAGCGCTTCGGTGCAGGAAGGTACGAGGATAATTTCGGCGCCGGCTTCGACCAGCGCACGCCCCAAAAGTGGAAACTCGCTGTCATAGCAGATGAGCACGCCGACTTTGCCGATTGCTGTCTCAAAGAGCTTCAATGGCCCGCCACCTGATACATTCCAATCATCGCGCTCAAAGCGGGTCATGATTTGCTTGTCCTGAAACCCAGCAACGCCCGTTGGGGTAAAAAGCCCTGCGCGGTTTACGGTTCGGGTGGCTTCCCGCACCGGTGCTGAGGGCGCAAGAATATGCATCGCAAATTCTTCGGCCAGATCGGCAAAGAGCTTGTTCATCTCAGGCTGGCGCTCACTCACGGCATCGATCGAGCCTTGGATGTCGCCTGCGGCCGTTTCGCCAGCAAGCGCTGCCAGCTCCATTGCGCCATATTCGGGGAAAACAACTAAATCCGCACCATTGGACGATGCCTTCATCACCCAGTCGCGCTGCTTTTGTGCATAGATTTCCCATGTCGAACACCAGCTGACAGGGTAGGCTGCAGTTGCAATCTTCATTGGCTCGCTCCAAAGCAAAGGCGGGGTTGAGATTGGATCATATGGCTTTTCAACAGTTCTTGAAAAGGCGAAACCCGGTAAAGTGCACGAAATTGACGTTGCGCCGGGGCTATTGCGTGAAAACTCAAACCCCTACACTATATGTTTATAGAGTGCCCAAAAAATGGGCCAATGGGGAGGAAATGCAACATGAAGTTTGGGTCACTACAAGACAGTTTAGACATGACCAATGAAATGCCGTGGAGTGCACGTGATGTGCCAACCACGGTTTATGAAATGCTCGCCGGGACGGCGGCAAAGTTTCCGGATCGTCCTGCCATAAGTTATCAGCTCATGTCTGGCGCCACAGATAAGGCCGAGACATTGAGCTGGAGCCAGTTTCACGATCAGGTCTGTCAGGCCGCCAATCTCTTCCGCAGTCTTGGTGTAGGGGAAGGCGATGTAGTCGCGCTTGTCCTGCCGAATGCCACGGAAACAGCCGTTGCCCTGATCGGCGGTATGACTGCAGGTATCGTTAATCCGATCAACCCACTGCTTGAGCCAGAGCAAATCGGCGCAATTCTGCGCGAGACCAAAGCCAAGGTCGTGGTGACCCTGCGCAACTTCCCCAAAACAGACGTCGCACAGAAAACGGCAGAGGCGGTCAAGCACGCGCCCAATGTCCATACGATCCTCACGGTGGATCTCAACCGCTACCTCACGCCGCCAAAGAGCTGGATCGTCCCGCTCGTGCGTCCGAAGATGAACGTCAATCATCACGCGGATGTAAAAAGCTTCAACGCAGAGATGGCAAAACAGCCAAAAACGCTCAGTTTTGAAGATCGCAAAGTCGACCGTGTCGCAGCCTATTTCCACACAGGTGGGACAACGGGGATGCCAAAAGTCGCGCAACATCTCAACTCTGGGATTGTGTACCAAGGCTGGCTCGGCCAAGAACTCTTGTTTGACGAATACGAGAGCGTCATGTGCCCGCTTCCGCTGTTTCACGTCTTTGCCTGCCACGTTATTCTCATGGCCATGGTCAAATCGGGTGCTCACGTGGTCTTCCCGACACCTGCAGGCTATCGCGGTGATGGCGTCTTTGATAACTTCTGGAAGCTTTGCGAGCGCTGGGGCACGACATTCATCATCACAGTTCCGACGGCGGTCTCTGCTTTGATGCAGCGCCCTGTGGATGCTGATGTGTCCAAGGTCAAAAACGCCTTTTCAGGCTCGGCCCCCATGCCACTTGAACTCTTCAACCGTTTTACAAAGTCGACAGGCATTCAGATTATTGAAGGTTACGGTCTGACAGAAGCAACAGTTCTTGTCTCGATCAACCCTGTGGATGGGGAAAAACGCGTGGGCTCTGTCGGGCTTCCATTCCCCTATAATGACGTGAAAATCATCGCGCAGAAAGGTGATGGGCCTGTCGAATGCACCCCTGACGAAATTGGTGAAATCTGTGTCGCGGGTCCCGGCGTCTACGCGGGCAACACCTATACAGAGGCAGATAAAAACGTCGATCTTTACTACCATGACAAATATCTGCGTACAGGTGATCTTGGTCGGATCGATCCAGAAGGCTACATCTGGATCACTGGCCGTGCGAAAGACCTGATCATTCGTGGCGGTCACAATATCGACCCTGCCGAAATTGAAGATGCGCTTCTAACCCATCAGGACGTTGCTTTCGCAGGCGCAATCGGCCAGCCCGATGCCCATTCGGGTGAGCTGTCCTGCGCCTATGTTGAGCTGGTGGCCGGTGCAACAGCTACGGCGGATGATCTTATGGCCCATGCCAAAAAGCATATCCACGAGCGAGCGGCGATCCCCAAGCATGTTGAGGTGCTCGTTGAGCTTCCAAAGACGGCTGTGGGAAAAGTCTTCAAGCCGGATCTGCGCAAATCAGCGATTACGCGTGTCTACAATGCGGCACTTGAAGAGGCGGGGGTCTCTGCACGTGTCACATCTGTTGTTGATGATAAAAAACGCGGCCTCGTGGCCCAGCTCACGGCCAACAGCGCAACAGAGGAAGAGGTGAGCCAAGTGCTTGGCAGCTTCGTGCGCCCGTGGGAATGGACGTCTTGAGCGGATAGTCTCCGCCGTTAGAACAAGAGCGAGCCGCAGGAGACATCTTGCGGCTCGTGTCTTTTGCCCTAAAAGTTGTTGATGACGTCACCCAACCGCAAGGCTCCCCCAATGTCAGACAAAAAAAACATTCTCTTCATCATGTTTGACCAACTGCGCTGGGACTACTTGAGCTGCTATGGTCATCCACATCTTCACACCCCAAACATTGACTGGCTCGCAAGCCAAGGCGTGCGCTTTAACCGTGCCTATATTCAGTCGCCCATCTGCGGCTCCTCGCGGATGAGCACATATACGGGCCGCTATGTGCAGAGCCATGGTGCAAGCAACAACAAGATCCCGCTCAAGGTCGGCGAGCTTACTCTGGGCGATCATTTGCGCGCGGCTGGTGTCGACAGTTGGCTGATTGGCAAAACCCATATGGAAGCCGATGCCGAGGGCATGGCACGCCTCGGGCTTGAGCCAGACAGCGTGATCGGGGTGCGCGTTGCGGAATGCGGCTTTGATGTTTTTGAGCGGGATGACGGCATGAAGCCCGAAGGCCCCGACGGCTCCTACGACCCC
The DNA here is from genome assembly GCF_029254145.1 of Lentibacter sp. Lineage (GTDB taxonomy): Bacteria > Pseudomonadota > Alphaproteobacteria > Rhodobacterales > Rhodobacteraceae > Lentibacter. The sequence continues at coordinate 16,686 of NZ_JAQWYD010000079.1, read as the reverse complement.
CGCGGCGCTCTAGCCTATAATGACTGGCTGCGCGCCAAAGGCTACGAAAGTGACAACCCTTGGCACGACTTTGCCAACTCTGGTCTTGATGAAAATGGCAACGTCATCTCAGGCTGGTTCCTGAAGAACTCGGCCTATGCCGCTAATATCGAAGAGTCCGACAGCGAAACACCCTACCTGACGGGCCGTGCAATGGAGTTCATAGAGAAGGCCAAAGGTCCGTGGTGCGCACATCTCAGCTATATCAAGCCCCACTGGCCCTATATCGTTCCTGAGCCATATGCGTCTATGTTTGGGCCCGAACATGTCTTGCCTGTCGTCCGCTCTGATGCGGAACGTCAAACGGCACACCCTGTTCTGAAAGCTTTCATGGATACGCCAGTCGGACAGTCTTTCAGCCGCGATGATGTGCGAGAGAGCGTAATCCCTGCCTATATGGGCTTGATCAAACAAGTCGATGACCAAATGGGCCGGCTTTTTGAGTGGCTCAAAGAAACAGGCCGATGGGACAATACCGTGATTGCTCTGACCTCTGACCATGGTGATTTTTTGGGCGATCACTGGCTTGGCGAAAAGACGTTCTTTTATGAACAAAGCGTTCGGGTTCCGCTCATCATCTATGATCCCAGCCCGCAGGCCGACGCCACCCGTGGCACAGTCAGTGAAGCCTTGGTGGAAAGCATCGACCTCGCGCCAACCTTCCTTGAGATGTCAGGTGGCAAGGTACTGCCCCATATCCTTGAGGGGGAAAGCCTCGTCCCCTTGCTGCACGGGACCGCTCAGGACACAGAGCGCAGCTTTGTTATCTGTGAGTACGACTACTCTGGAGCACCCGTCGCTCGCCTTACAGGAGCAAGCGTTTCGGAAGCCAACATGTATATGGTCGCCGACGCCCGCTACAAACTGATCCACTTTGAAACAGGCGACAGGCCGATGCTGTTTGATCTGGAACGGGATCCCGACGAGCTCGTCGACCTTGGCGCAAGCGAGGCCCACGCCAGTATCATCTCGGCTATGTATGAGAAACTGCACAGTTGGACACGCCGTGTCTCCCAACGCACCACGATCAGCCACGACAGCCTTATTGCGCGCCGTAGCCAGCGCAGCACCAAAGGCATTGTTATTGGCGTACCAGAAGAGGGTGATATGGCCGCAGAGCTCACGATTAAATACCGTGGCCTGACCGCAAAGCCCTGGCAGGACATCAAGAAGAGTTAGGTTTGTCGACGCGCATTCGCGCGCCGACCGGCTGGGGGCTTTGCCCCCAGACCCCCAGGATATTTAGAAAAAGAAAAAGACATGCTGGTTAGCCAAGCAGTCTTCGTGCGATCACTTGCGCCTGAATTTCTGCGGCACCTTCAAAGATGTTGAGGATGCGAGCATCACAGAGGATACGGCTGATCTGGTATTCCAGTGCGAAGCCGTTGCCGCCGTGGATTTGCAGCGCATTGTCGGCAGCAGCCCACGCCACCCGGGCACCCAGAAGCTTGGCCATCCCAGCCTCAAGGTCACAGCGGCGATCGTTGTCTTTTTCCCAAGCCGAGAAATAAGTGAGCTGCCGTGCCACCATGATCTCAACGGCCATCATTGCGAGTTTGCTTGCGACTCGGGGGAACTGGATTAGTGCCTTCCCAAATTGCTTGCGGTCCTCGGCATATTGCAAGCCTACATCCAGTGCAGATTGGGCTACACCCACAGCGCGCGCAGCAGTCTGGATCCGTGCGGCCTCAAAGGTTTGCATCAGCTGCTTGAAGCCCTGTCCTTCTTCGGAGCCCAAGAGGTTCGCGCCTTTCACTTTAAAGCCGTCAAACGCCAACTCATATTCTTTCATGCCCCGATAGCCGAGAACCTCGATTTCGCCGCCCGTCATGCCCTCGGTGGGGAAGGGAGCCTCATCGGTTCCTGGCGTCTTCTCGGCCAAAAACATCGACAGACCTTTATGGTCGGGGCTGTCAGGGTTCGTGCGCGCCAGAAGTGTCATCACATGGGTGCGCGCCGCATGGGTGATCCATGTCTTGTTGCCAGTGATCTCATAGTCTCCCGCCTCGTTTTTCACGGCGCGTGTGCGCAGGGCGCCGAGGTCGGAGCCAGTGTTTGGCTCGGTAAATACGGCAGTCGGCAGGATTTCGGCACTCGCGAGCTTGGGGAGCCAGTGCTCTTTCTGCTCTTGCGTACCGCCTGCGAGGATCAGTTCAGCCGCAATCTCAGAGCGTGTGCCGAGTGAACCAACTCCGATGTATCCGCGTGAGAGTTCTTCGGAGACAACAACCATCGAGGCTTTGCTAAACCCAAAGCCGCCAAACTCTTCTGGAATAGTGAGACCAAAGACGCCCATCTCGGCAAGTTCTTCGATCACTTCCATCGGGATCAGCTCGTCGTTCAAGTGCCACTCATGCGCAAAGGGCGCGACCTTGTCCAAGGCGTAGCGACGGAATTGCTCACGGATCATCTCCAGCTCATCCTCAAGACCAGTCTTGCCAAAGGTGAACTCTGCTTTGCCCTCTTGCATCAAGGCCACGAGCGCCAAGCGCGCGGCTTGGGTATTGCCCTTTTCGCACAAGAGGCTCACTTCAGTGTTCATCAAAGTACGCGCGTCATCTTGCGAGAGCCCGATGTCCTGAAGGCGCACAACTTCGCCTTGGTTCATCTGGATCCCGCCGTAGATCTGCCAGAGGTATTCTCCAAACGCGATTTGGTGAATAAGCTGTTCCATTGTGCCAAACTGGCCATTGGCCTTCAGACCTTCGGCCCATTTTTGCATCTGGCGCAGGCTTTCAACATACGTGGCCAGCCAAGCGAGCCCGTGCGCGGCTGTTTGGTTCTCTTCCAAGAGCTGCGCCGATACGCGGCCTTCCGTGCTCACATCTGTGCGTACGCGCTCAATGGCCTTTGCCAAGAGAGACTCGGCTGGGGCAACTGCCGCGCCTGTCAAAGTCAGCAAATCGGGAAGAAGCGTATCTTGAGCCATTGTCATATGTCCGTCCATGAGTGAATCAGCCTTTTTTCTCTGGTGAGCCGTTTTTAGCTATTATGCAAGTGCAGCGCAATATTGCTACGTTGCGCTGCGGCAAAATGATCAAAAATTACGCGTGTATTTTGTTTTTTTGAGGCGTAAGACCTTGCCATGGATATTATTTCTTCTGGTCTCACGCCTTCTCTTTTCTGTCTTGCGCTTGGTGTGACGCTCCTCGCAGGGGTCGTCAAAGGCATGGTCGGCTTTGCGATGCCGATGATTATGATCTCGGGCCTTTCAAGCTTTATCGCGCCCGAGCTCGCACTTGCTGCGTTGATATTGCCGACCGTGGCAACCAACCTTCAGCAGGCGTTTCGCCATGGCGCCGACGAAGTTTGGGGCGCGGTAAAGCGCTTCAAGATATTCCTTGTGGTCGGCGGCGTGTTCCTCTTGTGCTTTGCCCAGCTGGTGAATGTTATACCGTCACACATAATGCTTTTATCCATCGGCATAATTGTCAGCCTGTTCACAGCGATCCAGCTTTTGGGATGGTCGCCGAGTTTTCAACATGCACCGAAGCGCTTTGAAGCGTTGTTTGGCGCTGCTGCAGGGGCCATTGGCGGCCTATCAGGAATATGGGGCCCTCCCACCGTGATGTATCTCAGCGCGCTTGATGTTGCCAAAAAAGAGAGCCTGCGCATTCAAGGGATTATCTATGGCTTGGGTGCGATCCTCTTGGTCATGTCCCATATCGGATCAGGCGTACTCAATGCCAAAACACTGCCCTTTTCGGTGGCAATGTTGGTTCCGGCGCTGCTTGGCTTGCAGATTGGCTTCAGGTGGCATGACCGCATTGACCAGAAAAACTTCAAGCGCCTTACGCAGATTTTTCTGTTCGTGGCAGGGCTCAACCTGATCCGCAAAGGCGTAATGGGCCTTTGAACGGAAAACGGCGCCTCCAAAGAGACGCCGTTCAGTATCTTGAAGAGTGAGGGTACCCCCCCACGCCATTAGCCAATAGCAGCCGCTTTTACATCTTCGTCGATGAATGGCAGGTATTGCTGGAAGTTCTCGGCAAACATTTCCACGAGCTTTTCTGCCTGTGCATCATAGGCGTTTCCGTCGGCCCATGTGCTACGTGGATCGAGAAGCGCCGCGTCGACGCCTTTGACGGTCACAGGAACATCAAAGCCGAAGTTCTCATCCTTGCGGAAGGTCGCATCATTCAACGACCCGTCAAGCGCCGCCGTCAGAAGAGCGCGCGTCGCTTTGATTGGCATACGTGAGCCCTTGCCATATGCGCCACCCGTCCAGCCTGTGTTCACAAGCCAGCAAGTTGCGCCATGCTTGGCGATTTTGTCGCGCAAGAGGTTGCCATAGGCTTCTGGACGGCGCGGCATAAAGGGCGCGCCAAAGCAGGTTGAAAATGTGGGCTCTGGCTCAGTCACGCCGCGCTCTGTTCCAGCAACCTTCGAGGTGAAACCTGACAGGAAGTGATACATGGCTTGTGCTGGTGTGAGGCGCGCAATGGGAGGCAGAACGCCAAAGGCATCGCATGTGAGCATGATCACATTCTTGGGGTGACCACCAAGGGCAGTCTCCGACGCGTTTGAGATATAGTCTAGCGGATAGGCGCAACGCATGTTCGCCGTGAGGCTGTCATCATCAAAATCCAGCTCTTTGGTTTCTTCATCAAAAACCATGTTCTCAATGACCGTGCCAAATTTCTGCGTGGTTGCATAGATTTCTGGCTCGGCTTCTGCGTTGAGGTTGATGGTCTTGGCGTAGCAGCCGCCCTCAAAGTTGAATGTACCCTTGTCTGACCAGCCGTGCTCGTCATCACCAATCAGCGTGCGCTGTGGGTCAGCAGAGAGTGTTGTTTTGCCAGTACCCGAAAGACCAAAGAAGACCGCGGTGTCGACAGGGTTGCCAGTGGCGTGGTTGGCCGAGCAGTGCATCGGCATCACACCTTTTTCAGGCAGCAGGTAGTTCAGTAGAGTGAAAACAGACTTCTTGTTCTCGCCCGCATATTCTGTCCCGCCGATCAGGATCATCTTGCGATCAAAGTTCATCGCAATAACAGTCTCGCTGCGGCAGTTGTGCTTGGCAGGGTCAGCTTGGAAGCTCGGGCAGTTGATCACTGTAAAGTCGGCAATAAAGCTATTGAGCGCCTCGCGCTCTGGGCGGCGCAGCAGGTGACGGATGAAAAGGTTGTGCCACGCCAGCTCTGTCACCATGCGCACATTGATCGCCAGCTGCGGATCAGCTCCGCCCACCAAGTCCTGCACATAGTAGTTACGGCCCTTCATATGGGCGATCATGTCTTCATAGAGCGCATCAAACCCCTCAGGGCTCATCTCGGCGTTGTTTTCCCACCAGATTGTGTCAGCCACAGAGGCGGTTTTGACAACATGTTTGTCTTTGGGCGAACGGCCCGTAAACTTTCCGGTGGTCACAAGGAATGTCCCGCCTTGGCCCAATGTGCCTTCGCCTGCTTTCAGCGCGGCTTCGACAAGCGCGGGTTCCATCAGGTTGTAGTAAACAGTGCCAAGCCCTGTGATACCTTGATCGTCTAGGGTGAATTTGGGGTTTACGCGTCCTGATGTCATGCGGAATGCTCCTTCGCCAATTTTGGCAGTTCTTGTTAATGGGCGGCGCCCGAAGGCGGGGCCAAACTTGGCTTGCTCATAACATGACGGTTTTGTGTCGCAACAGGCGCAACGCCACAGTTAGCGCAATCAAGGCAAGTTTAGCGCAACCAGAGGCGGTATCTTGTCCCTATCAAAGGTAGAAGATGGAGAAAGTGAGGCAATTTAGCCATTTCTCAGGACTTTGTGAGACAAAATCGACTCACCTGACTAACTGATTCGCTTCAAGGGATTGATCAAAAGCCCAAATAAGGCAATGGTGGGTGAAAAAAGACGTGGCATTAAGAGTAGTATAAGGAAGAGTAAGATGTCTAAAATCGCCCTTGTGGACGATGACAGGAATATTCTGACATCCGTAGCAATGTGCCTTGAAGCCGAAGGCTTCGAGGTCGAAACATATCACGACGGTCAGCAAGCGCTTGACGCGTTCAACAAAAAACTCCCCGACATGGCAGTGCTTGATATCAAGATGCCTCGCATGGATGGCATGGATTTGCTCCAGCGCTTGCGTCAAAAAACAACAATGCCTGTGATTTTCCTCACGTCAAAAGACGATGAGATTGACGAGGTTCTCGGCTTGCGCATGGGCGCTGATGACTACGTCAAAAAGCCCTTTTCCCAGCGTCTTCTTGTTGAGCGCATCCGTGCGTTCCTGCGTCGTCAGGATGCGATTGCAGGCGAAGTGATCCCCGAAACAGAAGAAACCAAAGTCATGGACCGTGGCGACCTCAAAATGGACCCGCTGCGTCATGCTGTTGCCTGGAAAGGCAAAGACGTCTCTCTAACGGTGACAGAATTCTTGTTGTTGCAAGCGCTCGCACAGCGTCCTGGATTTGTGAAAAGCCGCGATCAGCTGATGGATGTGGCCTATGATGATCAGGTCTATGTTGATGACCGTACAATCGATAGCCATATCAAGCGCCTGCGCAAAAAAATGCGCTCAGTTGACGAGACATTCTCGGCGATTGAGACACTTTATGGCATCGGTTACAGATATAACGAAGAATAATAGCCGAGAAGGGCAGGGCCAAGAGGATGGCGGTGCAAAACATGGCACCAGAGCGAAACGGTGATGTGGTACTGGGGGATGATTTTATCGCTCCGCGCAGCACGGTTGATGAGAATATCCGCGCGCGCCGTGAGCGCCGCGGTTTTTTCTCATTGCGCCGTTCACCGTTGGCTCGAAAAATCATCACGTTTAACCTCATCGCAATGTCTCTCCTTCTGGCGGGAATTCTATATCTCAACTCCTCACGTGACGGCTTGGCGCTTCAGCGCGCCAAAGGTCTGATCAGCGAAGCCGAGCTCGTCGCTGATGTGATCGAAGCGCAAATGCCCGTGGGCGCCCCCGTCAATCTCGCGACAGGAGATGGGATTGATCCCGAGGCTGCACTGCAAGGGCTCGATCTGCGAGAAGGTCTTGAAGTTCTGCTTTTTGATCGCGCCGAAACCTTGGTGGCGCGCATGGAAGGCCGCGGTCTGAGTGCCGATCTGGAAAGCGTGAACGATGAGCCCGCGACGACCTATCTCACAGACGGCCTCAATGCGCTCTGGTCTTTCGTCTCCGCACCTGTTGGCGGCGGGAAGGCGGAACAGCCCCCCCTCGAAGTGATGGCACGCAGTATCGTTGTTGGCGCAATGGGTGGCCAATCCCAGATCAACAATGCTCTTGATACAGGCGGCAGCTTCACCGTGGCGACACCCGTGCGCCAAGGCCAGAACGTTGTGGGCGTCGTTGTGCTCGCCTCTACATCAGGTGAAATCGATTATCTGGTAAGGCTAGAGCGTGAGCGAGTGCTTCAAATGTTTCTTGTTGGTGTGATTATTTCGATCGGCCTGAGCCTCGTGCTTGCCTCCACAATCGCAAATCCGCTGAGTGATCTCGCCGCATCTACCGAACTTGACCGTGATCGTGACAGCCGCAATGTTGCCCCTGGCCGCATCCGCATTCCCGATCTTACTGCACGGCCCGACGAAATTGGCCGCCTTTCAGGGGCTCTGCGCGGGATGGTCTCTGCCCTCTATGACCGTATCGACGCGAACGAACAATTCGCAGCTGATGTTGCCCATGAAATCAAAAACCCGCTTGCCTCGCTTCGTTCAGCAGTGGGCACACTCCGTGTCGCAAAGCGTGATGATCAGCGCGACAAGCTCCTCAGTGTGATTGACCATGACGTTCGTCGCCTTGATCGTCTGGTGAGTGATATTTCCAATGCCTCAAGGCTTGATTCAGAGCTTGTTAAAGAGGAGCGGGAAGAGTTTGACCTATTGAAAATGCTGGATAATCTTTGCCAGTTTGTCGGCGAAGACGCCAAGTCTAAAGGTATTGATTTTATTTCAGACCTGCCCAAGCAGCCTATCATTCTTGCAGGGCTTGAAGCCCGTGTCGCCCAAGTCTTCGTAAACTTGATCAGCAACGCAATTTCCTTCTGCGAAGATGGCGATGCCATTCGCGTTTGGGCGCGACAGCGCGAAAACCGTGTGCTTGTCGTGGTAGAAGATACAGGCCCCGGCATCCCTGAAGAGGCTCTCACCAAAATCTTCAAGCGCTTCTATTCTGAGCGACCAGAGCAACAGTTCGGCAATAATTCCGGCCTTGGCCTCGCGATTTCCAAACAGATTGTCGAGGCGCACGACGGCGTCATCTGGGCTGAAAACATCCGTCCAACCGATGTTGATGCGACATCCGAGCCTCTTGGTGCGCGCTTCGTCGTCGGTCTTCCGGTTTAAGCTCAGATGGAACAAGCTGACCCGTCTGTTCCGCTCACCGTTCACGCCAGCACTGTCGCCTGCAATGGGCGGGCTGTGCTCATCACAGGGGCCTCGGGAACAGGGAAGTCAGCACTCGCACTTCAACTTATGGCGCTTGGATGTGAGCTTGTCTCTGACGACCGCACAGTTCTTACGCGCAACGGAGACAGGTTGATTGCTTCTGCGCCAGAAGCGATCCGTGGCCAGATCGAAGCGCGTTTTGTCGGAATCCTCAATGCGTTACCTGCAGAGCCAACACCCCTTGCTCTTCTTGTCAATCTTGACACAATAGAGCATCAAAGATTGCCCGCTTCGCACACAGAGCTGCTGATGGGACTTTTGTTTCCGAGTGTTCACAAAGTCGAGGGGAGCCATTTTCCTGCTGCGATTTTACAATATCTTAAGGACGGGCGTTTCGCCTGATAGTCACGCTCGATTGAACGGGCACAGCCTTGAAAGGGCACAGCGTGGAAACGCCGCACAAACAGCTGGTTCTTGTTACGGGACCCTCAGGGGCAGGGCGCGGAACAGCGATTAATGCGCTTGAAGATCTTGGCTACGAAGCCATCGACAACCTCCCTTTGAGCATGATTGGACGCCTGCTCGACGGCCCGCCCCTTGATCGTCCACTCGCGCTCGGACTTGATGTACGCAATCGAGACTTTTCTGCCGTTGCATTGCTTGAGGTACTTGAAGAAGCAATTGGCCTGCACGGCCTTGATGCGGAGCTGCTCTATCTCGATTGTTCTGAAGGTGTGCTCCAGCGCCGCTATTCTGAAACCCGTCGCCGGCATCCGCTGTCTCCCAGCGAAGACCCGGCCATCGGCATCACGCGAGAGCACGACATTCTCGCTTCTGTTCGAACACGTGCGGATATTTTGATCAACACCTCCGAGCTGTCCCCGCATGATCTGCGTGACGAGTTGGGCCGCCTCTTTGGGGGCGAAGAGGGCGCGCGCCTGTCTGTTTTGGTACAGTCGTTTTCTTACAAGCGGGGCTTGCCGCGTGGCGCGGACATGGTGTTTGATACACGCTTTCTGCGCAATCCTCATTGGGACATCTCTTTGCGAAGCGGTGATGGCCGCGAACGACCGGTGCAAGCCTATGTCGAGGCTGATGCGCGGTTTGAGAGCTTCTTTGACCGCGTCAGCGACCTCGCTCGCGAGCTGCTCCCTGCTTACCGCGACGAAGGTAAAACCCATTTCACTATCGCATTTGGCTGCACTGGTGGGCGTCACCGTTCTGTTACCCTAGCGGAAAGACTGGCAAAAGCCCTTGCAGAAGAGGGCTGGCAAGTGTCAATTAGACACCGCGAACTGGAGCGCGCAGCGCATGGCGTAAAGCCAACTGCTAAGCAGCCTATAGAGGAACGAAAGACGTGATCGGGATCGTGATAGTCGCACATGGCGGATTGGCAGCGGAATATCTGGCCGCAGTCGAACATGTTGTGGGCCGCCAGCAAGGTGTGCGCGCAGTTACGATTGAAGCTGATTGTGACCGCACTGACAAAGAAGCCGAAATCTGCGCCGCAGCTGATGGCGTCGATCAGGGGCAGGGCGTCGTCGTTGTGACCGATATGTTTGGTGGGTCCCCATCAAATCTCTCTCTCATGGCTTGCCGTTGTGACAATCGTCGCATCCTGTACGGGGCCAATTTGCCCATGCTCGTCAAACTCGCGAAATCGCGCCACAAATCTGTGCCCGATGCGGTGCGTCTGGCGCTTGATGCGGGGCGTAAATACATAGACAGTCAACAAATTACATAAAGCTCACAGATATAAGGAGCGCTCCGATGTCTGGGACACATCAAAAGCGACTGGAAATTATTAACGAGAAGGGCCTTCACGCCCGCGCCTCGGCAAAGCTCGTCGAAGTGGTCGAGGGCTTTGATGCTCGAGCTGAAGTTTCAAAAGACGGGATGAGCGCCAGCGGTGACAGTATCATGGGACTTTTAATGTTGGCAGCGGCGCGCGGAAGTTCTATTGACGTTGAAACTTCGGGCCCTGACGCCGAGGCTCTGGCTGTTGCGCTTGAGGCTCTTGTGGCAGACAGGTTCGGAGAGGACATGTAGGCGCAACCGCGCAGGGTAACCCGGAGCACACATTGGTAGAGCACACGCAAAACAAGCCGATCGTGACGGAGGAGGGCGTAGTGCCAAACACCTACGACCGACGCTCGCTCACCTATGCCAACTCTTTTGACAGCCCCGCTAAGGCAATCATCATTAAAGCCATCGAGTGGTTCACTGGCAAGCTGACGATCCTGAGACTTGTGCGTAAGTTTGAGCGCCAAGGTCCACCCACTGGCCAAGCCTTCTGGCCTGCCGTTCTGAAAGTGATGGGCATAGAGCTCAAAACGCCTCAAGAACAGCTCGATCGTATTCCCACAGATGGCCCCGTTGTCGTTGTTGCCAATCACCCCCATGGGCTGGTTGACGGTATGATCTTTGCCGATCTCGTAGGACGCGTGCGCAATGACTATCGTATTCTCACGCGCGCTCTGCTCACAGGGATAGACGAGGCCGCAACCGAATACATGATCCCTGTGCCGTTTCCCTATGAGGACGATGCGCAGAAGAAATTCGTTGAAATGCGCGCCAAAGCTATGGCGCATCTCAAGCAAGGCGGCCTTGTCGCGCTCTTCCCTTCAGGCGTTGTCGCCTCAAGTGATACGGCCTTTGGCCCCGTCATCGAGCGCGAGTGGAACGTCTTCACAGCCCAGATGATCCGCCGCTCAGGCGCGTGCGTGGTTCCGATTTTCTACCCGGGTTCAAACTCACGCCTCTACCAGATCGCCAACCGCATCTCCGCCACCCTGCGCCAAGGCCTCCTGCTGCACGAGGTCGTCCACAGCTGCAACAAGGATCAGGCTCCCGTCGTCGGCGAGCCGCTGACCGACGCGCAGATGGAATTGCTGGAGCAAGACCCCCGCGGCTTCATGAGCTGGCTCAGAGAGCACACGCTGTCTTTGAAAGGCTAGCGCCGGAAACTTTCGGAATGGCGGGATTGAGCCCAAGTCGGGCGTTGGTCAGGAGCGCCCAGCCGGTTAACAGCCGCGTAAGCGGCCCGGCTATCGTCAGCCCCTCCCTTGAGCTGGCGATTTGGCTGAGCTAGGCGCTCTGCTCGTTCTGAGGACGTATTTGGCTGGCATAAAGCGCTTCGTACTTGCCGTCAGGTCGCCACCCCAGGGGCTGACGTTAGCCTCCCGTACCGAACGACAGCAAAGCCCGCAAAGCTGACATCGCAGCAAGCTCTTTCAAGCCTGTATCTCTCGACAATGGGCTCCCAAAACGAAAAAGGCCCGCCAGTTCAGCGGGCCTTCTTCATGTCTGTTTCAGACGTGCTTACAGCTTTTCTATCAACTCTGGCACAGCGGTAAACAGATCTGCGACAAGGCCATAGTCCGCAACTTGGAAGATCGGCGCTTCTTCGTCTTTGTTGATCGCCACGATGATCTTGCTGTCCTTCATCCCGGCAAGGTGCTGGATCGCACCAGAGATGCCGACGGCAATATAAAGCTCGGGTGCAACAACCTTGCCGGTCTGACCGACCTGCCAGTCATTGGGGGCATAACCGGAATCAACCGCCGCACGGGACGCGCCAACAGCAGCGCCCAATTTGTCGGCCAGTTTTTCGATCAGTGCAAAATCCTCTTCGGACCCGACACCGCGCCCACCCGACACAACAACGCCCGCAGACGTCAGTTCAGGACGATCGCTTGCCGCAACCTTGTCCTCAACCCATGTGGACAGACCTGGATCAGCCGCGGCACCGATTGTCTCAATCGACGCGGAACCGCCTTCGCCTGCCGCATCGAAGGTCGATGTACGGAAGGTGATGACTTTCTTGGCATCTGTTGATTTCACGGTCTGGATCGCGTTGCCGGCATAGATCGGACGCTCGAATGTGTCACCATCCACAACACCAGAGGCGTCAGAGATGATCATCACATCCAGCAGTGCCGCAACACGTGGCATCACGTTCTTGGCGTCCGTTGTTGCCGGGGCCACGATATGTTCGTAATCACCCGCAATAGAGACGATCAGCGCTGCCGTGGCTTCGGCCAGACGGTGGCCCAATGTGGCATCCTCGGCCACCAGAACCTTGGCAACACCGTCGATTTTCGCCGCTGCTGCCGCCGCATCAGCAGCAGAGCCGCCTGCACACAGAACGGTCACATCGCCCAATGACTTTGCCGCGGTCACGGCCTTGGCCGTGGCATCCATGGACAATACGCCATCGGTCACTTCAGCAAGAAGAAGAACAGCCATTACACAACTCCCTTTTCTTTGAGTTTAGCCACCAGCGTATCAACGTCAGCAACGATTTCGCCTGCCGCACGCTCTTCGGGCTCAACGGTCTTGAGGATCTCAAGACGGTGCGCCACGTCAACGCCGTAATCTGCAGGTGTCTTTTCATCCAAAGGCTTTTTCTTGGCCTTCATGATGTTGGGCAGGGACGCATAGCGTGGCTCGTTCAGGCGCAGGTCAACGGTGATGACCGTCGGCATTGAGACTTCGATGGTCTGCAATCCGCCGTCCACTTCGCGTGTCACCTTGGCCTTGTCGCCCGCGATCTCGACTTCGGATGCGAATGTCGCCTGTGACCAGCCCATAAGGGCCGCCAGCATCTGGCCGGTGGCGTTCATGTCATTGTCGATGGCTTGCTTGCCGCACAGCACGAGGCCCGGCTGCTCTTCGTCGACAATGCCCTTGAGGATCTTGGCGACCGCGAGCGGTTCGATGTCGTTGTGCACATCGTCAGAGGCGACAACCAGGATGGCCCGGTCCGCGCCCATGGCAAGGGCCGTACGCAGTGTTTCCTGCGCTTGCTTCACGCCGACAGAGACCACAACGATCTCTTCAACCTGACCCGCTTCTTTCAGGCGGATCGCCTGTTCGACGGAAATCTCGTCAAAGGGGTTCATCGACATTTTTACGTTGGCAAGATCAACTCCCGATCCGTCCGCTTTGACGCGCACTTTCACGTTGTAGTCGATCACGCGTTTGACAGGTACCAGTACCTTCATGTGCGTCTCTCTCCTTGGTTGCGACTCACCCCGCGGGGATGAGCGTTTGAATGGTCTGCGCTGGGTTTAACGAATGGATTACCTGCAAAACAGGCCAAAATCGGCAATTGCGGCACTATGGACGCCGCGTTTTCCTGTCTGCGCCCGAAAAACGACAGCTTATTTCGCTGAACGAAACAGATCCGCGCCCCTCTTGCGGGCCGCGCCAAGGCTCAGCGGTTGGCCCCCGGCACCCAAAGCACGTCGTTCTTGCCGGAATTATTGGCCATGCGCGCTGCCACGAAAAACCAGTCGCTCAGGCGGTTTAGGTATTTCACCGCCGTTGCATTCACGTCTTCGCGCTCTGCCAGCAGCATGGCAAGCCGCTCTGCGCGGCGCGCAACGGTTCTGCAGACATGCAGATGCGCAGACAGTTTGGACCCGCCCGGCAGAATAAAACTGCGCAGCGGTTCCAGTTCGGCGTTCATGATGTCGATTTCAGCTTCCAGGCGGTCAATCTGTGTGGGGATCATCCGCAGGGGCGGATATTCCGCGTCCTTGTCGGCGGCCATATCGGGGCGGCACAGGTCCGCGCCCAGATCAAACAGGTCATTTTGGATGCGCGACAGGGCGGCATCGGTTTCCCCGGTGGCTTCCAGACGTGCGACACCGACAAAACAGTTCAGCTCATCGGCGGTGCCATAGGCCTCGACGCGGGCGTCATATTTGGGCACCCGTTCCCCATTGCCAAGCGCCGTCGTCCCGGCATCGCCGGTGCGGGTATAAATCTTGTTCAGTACAACCATTACGCAGGTCCCCCTCTGAGCCAGACAAAGATCACGATCAAAATCACAGCGATGAACTGTGCAATGAGCCGGTAGCGCATCAGGCGATTGGAATTTTTCTTGTTAAAGGCACCGCCGCCAGCAAATCCCCCAAGCCCCAGCACCAAGACGACCGCAACGGCCAATACCGCCACGACAAGGACAATAAAAAGTGGATCATCAGACATTCGGTTTCCCCTTCGTTGACGCAGTCATGTAGTGGGGCAAGCCCGCAGCGCAACCCCTTATCTGGGCCTTATCCGGACCCAATCAGCGCCCAACCACCCGGTCAAGCGCCCAGGTTGGCAGCAGACGCCGCATCAGACCCGCCATATAGGTCGGCACTGTGACGTAATAGCGCGGGCGGGGGCGTGGATGGGTCAGCGCATGGATCAGCTTGTCCGTGACGGCCTTGGCGGGCAGTTCAAACCGGTCCGGTTTGGACGATTCGTACAGCCGTTTGCGCAGATTGTCGCGATATTGCGTGGCGCGGGCGGCGTTTTCCCAGTCAATCCAGCGCTCAAAATGGGTGATCGCATTGATCCGAAAGTTGGTCTTGATCGGTCCCGGTTCAATCAGGCAGATGTGAATGCCACTGCCCCGCATTTCGATGCGCAGGGTATCGGTCAGACCCTCCAGCGCGAATTTGGTGGCGTTATAGGCACCGCGCCACGGGATGGAAACGATACCCAACACCGATGAACACTGCACGATCCGCCCCGACCCCTGGGCGCGCATCACCGGGATCACCGCGCGGGTCAGCGTGTGCCAGCCAAAGAAGTTGGTTTCAAAGATATGGCGCAGCCCTTCGGTGGGCAGGTCTTCGACGGCACCGGGCAGGCCGTATGCCCCGTTGTTGAACAAGGCGTCCAGCGTGCCACCGGTCGCGGCCAATACCTCTGCCAGGGCTGCATGGATGCTGTCTTCGTCAGTATAGTCAAGCAAGGGGGCATCGAACCCTTCGGCCTTCAGGCGCGCACAGTCCTCGGGCTTGCGGCAGGCGGCAAAGACACGCCATCCTTGCGCGCGCATGCCATGGGCCGCGTCATAGCCGATGCCAGTAGAGCAGCCTGTGATCAGGATTGATTTGGTAGGTTGTGTGTCAGGCATGAAAGCTTTCCCTTGAATGGAATACTCTCATTGCGCGCATTTTTCTGGATGGCAATGCGGTCTGTTGCTCAGCCGCCGACCAGCAGGAAATCCGCCATCCATCCGGCGGGTCCCCCATCCATCGGTTCCAGTCGCACCCAGCCATTGCCGGCGTCTTCCAGAATGCGCACCGCATCGCCGCGCTGCAATCGGGTGACCACGTTGAAATCGGTGCCCGGCCCGCCCCGCACATTGACGCGGTTGCCAGATACCGTGCGGATGTCTTCGAAACCTGAAAGCTCTGATTGGGGCTGATCCGACTGTGCCAAATCCGTCTGTCCCTGCCCGTCATTCCCCCCCGGTTGGCTGATCAAGCTGGGAATAATCGCGGGCGTCTGCGCCGAGGATGTAATGGTGACGACATTGGTCATGACGCCTGCAGCGATGGACCCGTCCGTGTCCGTATCCGTGTCCGTGGTCGAGGGGGCGTCTTCGAGTTTGGTCAGGTTCAACAGCACCGGGGCCTGCCCGTTGTTCAAATCGGCCCCATCCTTCAAAGGAGGTGTCGTGTCGACCACGGTTTTTGGTTTCTCAACCATCAATACTGCTGCGTTCTGCTCGGCCTCGGCCTGTTTTTTCGCCTGCAATTCCGCTTCGGCCTGGGCTGCTGCAGCAAGGCGGGCCTGCCGCATTTCTTCGGGGTTGAACGATGAACCACCGCTCATTTCGTAAAATACCCAGCCCATGAAAACAAAGGACAGAAGAATAAAACGTATCATCAATTTACCCCGACTTCGATTCTGCAACCATACTACAAAACACGTATAGATGGTCCCCCATAACAATATTGTTAGTTATCTAAACCGGGGAATTTGGAAAATACTCTCCCCGTGGCTGCCATGCAGCAAAGAATGCAGACGCAAGTAACCAAGCGCTTGCCGCCCTGCCGCCGCGCGGCTACATAATCGCCTATGTCAGATATAACCGATCCCCCAGAGACTGATCGACCAGAGATTGATCCGATGAATGTCTCCGAACCGCTGCGCCGCGCGATCGGTGATCGCTATCTGACCTATGCGCTGTCCACGATCATGCACCGCGCTTTGCCGGATGCCCGTGATGGTCTGAAACCGGTTCACCGGCGTATTCTGTATGCGATGCGCGAATTGCGGCTTGCCTCCAACGGAGGGTTTCGCAAATCGGCCAAGATCAGCGGCGATGTGATGGGCAACTATCACCCGCATGGGGATGCGGCGATCTATGATGCGATGGCGCGTCTGGCACAGGATTTCAACGTCCGCTATCCGCTGGTCGACGGGCAGGGCAACTTTGGCAATATCGACGGCGATAACCCGGCCGCGTCGCGCTATACCGAAGCGCGGATGACAGCCGTGGCAGAGGCCATGCTTGAGGGT
>NZ_JAQWYD010000078.1:0-18030 GCF_029254145.1 Lentibacter sp. | reverse complement strand
GGTGAAAGCGCCATGAGCCGCGATGCAAGCTTTGAAGATGGAGCCGAGCGCCCGCTGAACCTTGGGGCGATGGATACGGACGACCTGAAGGTGATTTCGGCTCTTGTGCAGGACGCTGTCTTTCCGGTCACCGAGATGAAATATGACAGCAAGGCGCGCCGCTTTGCCTTGCTCGTCAATCGGTTCCGCTGGGAAGATAAATCCCGAGCCCGCCATGCTCCTGAGCGGGTGCAGGCGTTGCTCGCGTTTGACACTGTGTTGGGTGTGGCCACACAGGGGCTTGAACGGGACGATAAGGAAACGGTTCTGTCGCTCCTTACGATGGAGTGGGAGGCGGGCGAGACTCCTTCAGGCATGCTTGTTCTGACGCTCGCGGGCGACGGCGCGATCCGTCTTGATTGTGAAGCGCTTGAAGTCACACTCAAGGATGTGACGCGGCCTTATGTGGCTCCGTCAAAGAAAACCCCAAGCCACGAGAGCTGACTGCGACACATCTGGCGCTTGAGGGCGGTGGTATCTGGGGCTAAGACGGGCGCAAGCCTTGGAAGGATGACCCATGCCACAGTTTCTTGACGCGACAACGCCAGACTTTGAAGAGCAGTTTGCCGCCCTTTTGGGGGCGAAACGTGAGGACAGCCCTGATGTGGACGCGGCTGTTGCCGAGATTATTGCGGATGTGCGCGCGCGCGGAGATGCGGCCGTTATTGAGCTCACCGAACGCTTTGATCGTCTGACGCTGACGCCTGAAACTCTGCGCTTTGCGCCTGAGGAGATTGAGGCGTTGATTGCAGAGGTTCCCCAGCATGAGCGAGAGGCACTGGAGCTTGCGGCTGAGCGCATCCGCGCCTACCACGCGCGCCAGATGCCTGAAGATGCGAGCTGGGTGGACGAAAGTGGTGCAACACTTGGTTGGCGCTGGACGCCCGTGAGCGCAGCCGGCCTGTATGTGCCGGGGGGGCTGGCGTCTTACCCCTCGTCTGTCTTGATGAACGCGATCCCCGCGAAAGTGGCGGGGGTTGAGCGGCTGGCGATCACTGTTCCCACACCTGACGGGGTGGCCAATCCGCTCGTTTTGCTTGCCGCCCGGCTCGCTGGCGTCGATGAAATTTATCGTATCGGTGGGGCGCAGGCTGTTGCGGCGCTGGCGTACGGAACCACGAGCATAGCGTCTGTTGATAAGATTACGGGGCCTGGCAACGCCTTTGTTGCGGCGGCCAAGCGGCGGGTTTTTGGCAAGGTCGGCATTGATATGATCGCAGGACCCAGCGAGATTTTGGTGATTGCCGACGGGGACAACGACCCTGACTGGATTGCGCTGGATATGCTTTCACAGGCCGAGCACGACGAGAGTGCTCAATCGATCCTTATCACCACTGACCGTGCTATGGCGAAGGCTGTGGAGGCGGCAATCGAGCGGCATTTGCTCACGCTGGAGCGGCGCGAAATTGCGGGTAAGAGCTGGCGCGATTACGGCGCGGTCATTCTTGTGCCTGATCTTGACGTTGCGGCCGCGCTTTCCAACCGTATTGCGCCCGAGCATCTGGAGCTTTGTGTGGCGGACCCTGATGGGCTGAGTGAGCAGATTACCCATGCGGGAGCAATCTTCCTTGGCGCTTGGACGCCTGAAGCGATTGGTGATTATGTCGGTGGGCCGAACCATGTCTTGCCGACTGCGCGCTCGGCGCGGTTCTCTTCTGGTCTGTCGGTGATGGATTTTGTAAAACGCACAACGCTGGCGAAAATGACCCCTGCCGCTTTGCGTGCGATCGGACCTGCGGCGGAAACGCTGGCGATATCTGAAAGCCTTGAAGCGCACGGTCTCAGTGTTCGGGCGCGATTGAATCATTTGAACGAACTCTGAGCGCGCGGCAGTTTGGGTTGCGCTTTGGCTGCGCCAAATCGCCCGGGCGAGGGGGGCTTAGCCCCCCTCGCGCTCCCCCCAGGATATTTAGAGAAAGAAAAAGGGTCTGGCGGCAGCTTTTTGCGCTGTTTGTCGCATGCTTGTCGTTGCAATCGGTGGGGTGCGCGCTAGATTTGGTGAAACGCGCGGGCCTGCGCGTGGGGACGTTAAGTGAAGTGGAAGGCGCATGATGATGTCGCGGATTTCTCACATTGAGCTGGATGACAGCAACCTGCCGCCGCCGACGCCGGAGATCGAGCAGGAGCGGAAGGTGGCAATCTATGATTTGCTGGAAGAAAATGTCTTCACGCTGCCCAAGCGCGACGAGCGTGCTGTCCCAGAAGGGCCCTACCATGTGGGGCTTTCGATCCGTGACAAGCGGCTTGTCTTTGATGTTTTGACCGAGGCTGAGGATAAGGCGGCGGAGTTTCATCTCTCGCTGTCGCCATTTCGCCAGGTTGTGAAAGACTATTGGCAGATTTGCGAGAGCTATTTTGACGCCGTAAAGACGATGCCACCCAGTCAGATTGAAACGATCGATATGGCGCGGCGCGGCATTCACAATGAGGGCGCGCGCATCTTGGCGGAACGTCTTGAGGGCAAAGCCGAAGTCGACAATGACACGGCGCGGCGGCTTTTTACACTCGTCTGCGTTCTACATTTCGGGGGCTAGGGTTTGGGGAATAAGCTTCCGCAATCGGTGTTGTTTTGCTGCGATCATAATGCAGTGCGCTCGCCTATGGCGGAAGGCTTGATGAAGAAGTTTTACGGCTCGGGCACATATGTCCAATCCGCAGGCGTGCGCAATGATCTGGAGATTGACGGGTTTTGCGTAGCGGTTTGCGAGGAGCTCGGGGTGGAAATTTCACGCCATCGCTCGCGCAGCTTTGAAGAGATGGAAGAGATGGGCGAGGTGCTCAGCTCTTTTGATGTGGTGGTGGCTTTGTCGCCAACGAGCCGCAATCTGGCCGAGAGCCTGACCAAGGGCTTTCATACCGATCTTGAGTATTGGCCGATCATGGACCCTACTGCCAAGGGCGAAGGACGTGAGGCCAAGCTGGCCGCGTATCGCGAGGCGCGTGACCAGATTATCGCTCAGATTACGGCGCATTGGGGTGCGCCTCAGGAGGGCACATGAGCAAAACTGTTGAAGCCTATTTCGCCGCGTTTAACGCGGGCGACACCGAGGGGATGCTGGCATGTCTCGCGGACGACGTGGCGCATCATGTGAACGAGGGGCAGGTGCGGCGCGGCAAGGCGCTGTTTGCCGAGTTTTGCGCGCATATGAACCGCTGCTACCAAGAAGAGCTGACCGATATGGTGGTATTTGAGGCAGAAGGCGGCACTCGGGCTGCAGCGGAATATATTGTAAACGGCACCTATCTTGCCACAGACAGCGGCTTGCCCGAGGCCAATGGACAAAGCTATCGCTTGCCTGCGGGGTCTTTTTTTAGCCTTGAGGGCGATAAGATCAGCCGTGTTGTGACCTATTACAACCTCGCCGACTGGGTGGCGCAAGTGAGCCACTGATGCGGGTTGAGGTGCTGACAGGCGACGCCCTTGAGTGCGCGCTTGATGATGTGGCGCGGCTCAGGATCGAGGTGTTTCGGGCCTATCCCTATTTGTATGATGGCGATTTTGCCTATGAGCGGCGGTATCTGGAGCCTTATCGCGCGAACCGCGAGGCTGTTGTCGTGGGGGCGTTTGACGGTGCGCGGCTTGTGGGCGCGGCCACCGGGATGCCGCTTGCGGCGCATGCCGATGATTTTGCGGCCGCGTTTGCAGACAGCGAAATTGATCTCGGGGACGTGTTCTACTGTGCGGAGTCGGTTCTGTTGCCCGAGTTTCGCGGGCGTGGGATGGGCCACGCTTTCTTTGATGTGCGCGAAGCTCATGCGCGAGAGCTGGGCTTTGGCAAAGCCGCCTTTTGCGCGGTTGTGCGGGGGGATCACCCTTTGAAGCCTGAGGGCTACCGCCCGCTTGATGCCTTCTGGCGCGGGCGGGGGTATAAGCCGCTTGAAGGCGCTGTTGCGCAGTTTGGCTGGCGGGATATTTGTGAGGACATGGAGAGCCTTAAGCCGCTACAATTCTGGATGTGCGCGCTCTAGGGGCTGATTTCTTGGAGCAAAGCCTCCATCGCGCTCTCCAGATCGGTCAAGACCTCCGCGTCAGCGCGGCCTCTGTTGGGCTCGTCATGCGCGCTTATTCTTGCGCCGGCCGAAAGGCGCGTCCAGACTGAGCAATAACGATAAGCTGTTTTGGCGCGGCAGACCGCGCCATTGTCCGCGTCGCCGCGTGTCAGCGCGCCGTCTTGAAGCGCGATTTCGGGGAGATTGTTGATGTCGTGATACGGCCCGCCATACATGTCATTCGTAAAGTGAGAGTCGAGCAAAATCATGATGCGCCGATCTCCGGGGAAGTGTGTGGTGATGCTCTGAAAAGGTTCGCTCGTGGCCCAGAGCTCTGTGATGGCAATCGGCTTTATGCCGTTCTGGCTCAGCTTACACAGGCTCTGCAGGTCTGATTTATGGTCACGATGCTGGCTGTAATAGAACTGGCGCTTGTCTTTCGGATCGCTTTGCACGACCCGCACCATAACTTCTCTCGAGCGAGGCACGGCAAAGCTATGCGGCCCGAGCGTGAGCAAGAGCGGGCCTTCAGAACAGGCCGAGCGTGGAACGGTTTGAGAGATAACGGCCGCGCCTGCGACGGCCACTGCGGGAAGAACGGCGAGCAGGTATCTGAACGCCTGCCAGCGCGGCAGCCACCATTTGAAGGCGTAGTGAAGCGCAACGGACCAACCTGCGGCACAGACTAGCAGAAAGGCCAGAAGCCCGATCGCAAGGATCTGGGCGAAGGCGTTCCAACCCACTTTGGAGTAGGGCAAGAGCAAAACGGCCAATGCGAGGAGCAGACCGAACGGCAGAAAAAGAAGCCAGCGTCTTCGGGGGACCCCAAGAAAGAAAACTGCGCAAGTGGCAAAGAAGGCGGCAAAGCCGCAGATGTAGAGCGCTTCGGAACTGATGGGAAACATGGGCTGACCTGTCTTTCCGCGAGTTTAGCCGATGTCGCGCGGAGGTGACAACGCACAAAAAAACCGCGGCAACTCTGGGCTGCCGCGGCTTATGGTTTCAGCTCATAAAAGCTTACATGCCGTTCTCTTTGATCAGCGACTTGGCTTGATCAAGCAAAGCTTGGCCATCAAAGCCTTTGCTGTTCATGTCTTCGACCCAGCTTGTAGCAACGCCGCTTGAAGCTTCTTTCCACTCTGCGACTTGCGCGTCTGTCAGGGTGATGATGTTGTTGCCATTGGCGGCTGCAGCTTCACGGCCACCTGCGTCAGCGCCTTGCATCAGCTTGCCTGCGAGGGCTGAAAGATCGGCGCCTGACTGGCTGTCGAGCGCGGCTTTGAGCTCGTCTGAGAGGCCTTCATACTTCTGCTTGTTCATCGCGAAGACGAAAGCAGTTGTGTAGAGCGCCTCTGTGCCGAATTCTGTGTGGTTTCCGACAAGCTCTGGGACTTTCAAAGCAGCTGTGACTTCCCATGGGATCACTGTCGCGTCGATCACGCCTTTGGAGAGGGCTTCAGGAATAGCTGGCACAGGCATCCCAACAGGTGTTGCGCCGAGGCCCGAGACCATCTGGTTGATGACGCGTGTGGGCGCGCGCAGCTTGACGCCGTTGAGGTCTGCTACGCTTGTGATTGGTTTGTTGGAGTGGATAAGGCCTGGGCCGTGGACGAATGTCGCGAGGATTTTAAAATCCTTGAGGTCCGTGTCGAACATATTGGCTTCGGCGAAGTGCCAGAAGGCGCGTGATGTGGCCTCGGCGTTGTTCATCATGAAGGGAAGTTCAAAGACTTCGGCCTGCGGGAAGCGGCCTGGTGTGTAGCCGAGAACTGTCCAGACGATATCTGCAACGCCGTCCTGCACCTGACCGATGAGCTCTGGTGGCTTGCCGCCGAGCTGCATGGAGGGGAAGTGGTCAATCTTGATCTTACCACCTGAGGCTTCTTCGACACGCTGAATCCAAGGGTCGATGATCAGCTTTGGCACGTTGGCTTGTTGTGGCAGGAACTGGTGGAACTTCAGTGTGACGTCTTGCGCCTGTGCGGACGCTCCTGTCATTGCGAGGGCTGCGGCAACGGCAAACCCTTTGAGTGCGTTTTTCATAAGTGACATGTTTTTACTCCCTTTTTTGACACGTCTGGTTGGCCCAGAGATTCGAGCTTCAGGCTTCGAAATCAGGCTGGTTCTTTGGCGCAGCTTTGTCAAACGCTGAGAGCGACTGACAAGCGGCGTATACGGCGGAAATATGCGGTAGATCGGCATAAGGAATGCCAAAACGCTCTGCGGAAAAGACCTGTGGCACGAGGCAGATATCGGCAAGGCCGGGTGTATCACCAAAGCAAAATTCGCTCTGCTCGTCGCGCTGGGCAAGGAGGCCTTCGCAGGCTTCAAGCCCGTCGCGCAGCCAGCGTACGAGCCACGCGTCTTTGGCGGCTTCGTCTAGGCCGAGATCACCTGTCAGGTATTTGAGAACCCTTAGGTTTTGCAGCGGGTGTACCTCACAGGCGATGACTTGTGCGAAGCCGCGTTCTTTGGCGCGTGTCACAAGGTTTTTGGACAGAATCGGCGTATTTGGATGCGTTTCGTCTAGCCATTCGAGAATGGCCAGAGACTGTATCAGAACATCGCCTTCATCCGTCACGAGCGCGGGAAGAAGCCCTTGTGGATTAAGTGCTTTGAAAGCAGGTTCATGCTGTGCGCCGTTTTTGAGGTGCACAGGTTGGAAGTGCGGTTCAACGCCCTTCAGGTTGAACGCGATGCGGCAGCGATAAGAACTCGAACTGCGAAAGTATCCGTAGAATTCCATAACGTGTTACGCCTCCCAATTTATTTTAGATAAATATGTAACATGTATGTCAAAGGCAACAAAATTGTTTCATCGCTTTTACCCCTCTCACGAGTGCTCTAGCTTTGATCTATGTGTGGACGTATTGCAGTTGGCCTTCCAAGCGATTCAATGGCAAAGCTCTTTTCGGCTTTGCCAGCCAACAGTTTGCCTGCAGTTCCAAACTACAATATTTGCCCGACCGATCCAGTGCATGTGGTGCGCATGAGCGGTGAGGGGCGCGCCTTGGTTGGCATGCGCTGGGGGTTTATTCCAACGTGGTACAAGGCTACGAATGCGGGGCCTCTGCTGATCAATGCAAGGGCTGAGACACTGGCGGATAAGCCCGCTTTTAAAAGTGCAGCGCGGGCGCGGCGCTGTATCATCCCTGCGAGTGGATATTACGAATGGGCTTCGGCGAGCGGTGTGAAACTTCCTTGGTACTATGTGCGCCGCGACAGTGATCCAATGGCATTGGCCGGGATCTGGCAGGAGTGGGAAAGCGATGACGGGCCGATCGCAACCTGCGCGATGGTGACGATCGCGTCAAACGAGCTGACGGGACGGGTGCACCACAGGATGCCAGTGATTCTGGAACGCGAGGATTGGGGCAAATGGCTTGGCGAAGAAGGGCAGGGTGCGGCTCGGCTGATGCTACCTGCAGAGGAAGATGTGCTCATCACCCATCGGGTCAGCCGCATGATCAATAGCAACCGTTCAGAGGGGTCTGAGCTGATAGAACCGTGGGAGGGCGACGAGGGCGCTTGACGCTCCCGCAAGCAGCCGATATTGCTGCCATCGAAGCGGGCGTTGTGTAGTGGTAAGACCTTAGCCTTCCAAGCTAATGACGCGGGTTCGATTCCCGCCGCCCGCTCCAAATCATCTTACATCGCCACAGTTGAATGCTTGACGGCCCTGCCTTGGACCTTCAAAAAGCGCTAGACTTGAAAGGCGCGTAAAAGATGGCACGAACAACAGTAAAAGGTGGCGAAGAGCGCGCGGGCACGAAGGACGTGGCTGCGTTAAAGGCGTTGATGCCATTTATGGCGCCTTACCGTGGACTAGTTGTTGCGGCTATTCTGGCGCTGATGCTGACGGCGGCGCTCTCGCTCACTTTGCCGCTGGCTGTGCGCCGTGTGATTGACAACTTCAGCACCGAAAATGTCGAGATACTGGATCTTTATTTTGTCGCGGCGATCGGCGTCGCTGCTCTTCTCGCTCTGGGCACGGGGCTACGCTATGCGCTTGTCACTCGGCTGGGAGAGCGCGTTGTGGCCGATATCCGCAAAGCTGTGTTTGATCGCGTGATCGGGCTGTCGCCGAGCTTTTATGAGACCGTGATGACAGGCGAAATCCTGAGCCGCATCACAACGGATACCACCTTGATCCAATCGGTGATTGGCTCGTCGGTTTCGGTGGCGCTGCGCAATGTGCTGATATTCTTGGGCGGAATGATTCTGATGCTCTTCACAAGCGCCAAGCTCACGGGGCTTGTGTTGTTGATCGTGCCGCTCGTGGTTGTGCCGATTCTGACGCTGGGCCGGCGCTTGCGTGTGCTGAGCCGCGAAAACCAAGACTGGATTGCGGCCTCATCGGGGCAGGCGGCAGAAACTCTGAGCGCGGTTCAGACGGTCCAGAGCTTTGCGCAGGAAAGCGTGGCACGGCGGGACTTTTCTAACGTGACAGAGAAGAGTTTTGAGGTGGCGAAGCAGCGTATCACAGTGCGCTCGATTATGACCGTCGCGGTGATGTTTTTGGTCTTTGCTGGCGTTGTCGGGGTTCTCTGGATCGGGACGCGGGATGTGCGTGCGGATCAGATGAGCTCGGGTGCGTTGGTGCAGTTTGTGATTTATGCAATCATGGTTGCCGGTGCGGTTGCTGCGCTTTCGGAAATCTGGGGCGAGTTGCAGCGCGCGGCTGGCGCGACAGAGCGGCTTGTGGAGCTTTTGAATGCCACAGATAAAGTGAATGATCCCGCTGCGCCCAAGGATTGCCCTGCGCCTTTGAAGGGCGATGTCCGCTTTGAGAGTGTCAGCTTTGCCTATCCGTCGCGGCCTGATCGTCAGGCGCTGGATGCGGTGAGCCTTGCTGTGAAACCAGGTGAGACCGTTGCTTTTGTTGGCCCGTCAGGGGCTGGCAAAACCACTGTAATGCAAATGATCCAGCGGTTTTATGATCCACAGGAGGGGGCGATCAAGCTCGACGGTGTGGACCTGCGCGAGATGCATCGGGAAGATTTCCGCAGCCAGATCGCTGTGGTGCCGCAAGACCCTGTGATCTTCTCGGGCAGCGCGCGCGACAACATTCGCTTTGGCCGCCCAGAGGCAAGCGATGCTGAGGTTGAGGCGGCCGCCAAGGCTGCGGCGGCACACGAGTTTATCGAGGGCCTGAGCGAGGGCTATGACACCAAGCTTGGCGAGCGCGGCGTGATGCTCTCGGGGGGGCAGAAGCAACGCGTAGCGATTGCACGGGCGATTTTGCGGGATGCGCCTGTGCTGCTGTTGGATGAGGCCACATCGGCTCTTGATGCAGAGAGCGAACGCGCTGTGCAGGAGGCTGTTGAGCATCTCTCAAAGAACCGCACCACATTGATCGTGGCGCACCGTTTGGCGACAGTCAAAAAAGCAGACCGTATCGTTGTGATGCAGGACGGAGCGGTTGTGGCTGAGGGTACGCATGATGCGCTTGTCGCGGAAAACGGGCTCTATGCGCGACTGGCGCGGCTTCAGTTTACGGATGGGGCCGAGGCGGCGTGATTTCCCCCTTGCAGGGGGCGCGCTGATCGCCCAAAGTCTGGTTTGTATATGAGTAAAGGAGGGCCAGATGGGTCTTTTCAGTTTTTTCAAGCGCTCGGGCAAACGCCTCAAGAGTGAAGAACCAACCGCCGATGATTTGAAGAAAGAAGTTGCGGATCTCGGGCTTGATGCCGAGGGCCTCGACATCGTGATTGAAGGCGACAAAGTCAAAGTCACGGGGAACGCTGTTTCTGAGGAAATGCGCGAAAAAGTAATCCTCGCTGTTGGCAATGTTGATGGCGTGGCCGAACTCGAAGACGACGCGGGCGAAGCCAATTTCCACACCGTTGAAAAGGGCGATACGCTCTGGGCTGTCTCTGAAAAGGCGCTGGGCAAAGGCTCACGCTATATGGAGATTTTTGAAGCCAACAAGCCAATGCTTTCGGATCCAGACAAGATTTACCCAGGTCAGGTGCTGCGCATCCCCCAGGACTGAAGCTTTCGTAAAGCACCACAAAATTAAGGGCCTCTGCAAGATATGTGGGGGCCCTTGGCATGTCTGGCTTGCACTTTTGGTATGTTCTGGCCACTGTCGGGGGCAAGCTGAAAAGGACGCATCATGGCGCAGACCATCTTTGTTTTGAACGGACCCAACCTCAACCTGCTGGGGAAGCGGGAGCCTGAAATCTATGGCTCTGATACGCTCGCAGATGTGGAGGCTATGTGCCGCAAAGCCGCGCCAAACGCAGTTGTCGACTTTCGTCAAAGCAACCATGAAGGCGTACTTGTGGACTGGATCCAAGAGGCGCGTGATGCGGCGAGTGCGATAGTGATCAACCCTGCGGCCTATACGCATACGTCTGTGGCAATCCTAGACGCGCTCAGCGCTTTTGACGGGCCTGTCGTTGAGGTCCATATCTCGGATGTGCACAAGCGGGAGGCGTTTCGCCATCATTCTTACGTCAGTTTGCGAGCTGATCATGTGATCGTTGGTCATGGTGTGGCGGGATATGTTGAAGGGCTGGAGTGGGCCTTGGGGCAGCTTTAGACGCTTGATTTTTCTCAGGTTTTGGTAAGTCTAGCAGGCTTTGCTTAGGCAAATCCTAGGGCTGCGTTTTGAATGGTTAACGCTGCTTTTGGCCGCCAGATTGAGGGGGGTGAAAAGCGTGCACAACCCGTACACCGCCTGAATGGCGATTTTGGTAAGAGAAAATTAGGTAACGTTGCGTGCGGTGGGGAGACGGCAGGTATGTCGGGTGCGCAGAGACTGCACACCCTATGGGCTCAATTGCCAAGAATGCCGGGCAGGCGGAGCTTGTTGACGCGGGCGCAGTCGAGCGCCTCCTCATATCCTGCATCGGCGTGACGCCAGACGCCCGAGGCGGGGTCATTCCAGAGGACACGTTCGAGGCGCTTGGCGGCTTCGGGTGTTCCGTCTGCGCAGATGACCACGCCCGAGTGCTGGCTAAAACCCATACCGACGCCGCCACCATGGTGCAGTGACACCCATGTCGCGCCTGAAGCCGTGTTGACCAGTGCGTTGAGAAGTGGCCAGTCCGACACCGCATCTGAGCCGTCTTTCATGGCTTCGGTTTCGCGGTTGGGCGAGGCAACAGAGCCTGAATCAAGATGATCGCGGCCGATCACGACGGGGGCCTTCAGCTCGCCAGAGGCGACCATTTCATTAAACGCGAGGCCGGCTTTGTGGCGGTCTCCCAGACCGATCCAGCAGATACGCGCGGGAAGCCCTTGGAAGGCGATACGCTCGCGCGCCATGTCGAGCCAGTTGTGCAGATGCTCGTTTTCTGGAAAGAGCTCTTTCATCTTCTGATCGGTTTTGTAGATATCTTCCGGGTCGCCCGACAGGGCCACCCAGCGGAACGGGCCAATGCCACGGCAAAAGAGCGGGCGAATATAGGCAGGGACGAAGCCCGGGAAGGCGAAGGCGTTTTCCAGTCCCTCGTCTTGGGCGACCTGGCGGATGTTGTTGCCGTAATCGAGCGTCGGGATGCCATCGTTCCAGAAATCGACCATGGCTTTGACATGCACTTTCATGCTTGCGCGGGCGGCGGCTTCGACTTCTTTGGGCGCTGTTTCCTGTTTTGTCTTCCATTCGGCCATGGTCCAGCCTTGGGGTAGATAGCCGTGGAGCGGGTCATGCGCGCTTGTCTGGTCGGTGACGATATCGGGGCGAATGCCGCGCGCGTGAATTTCGGCAAAGACATCGGCCGCGTTGCCGAGGAGGCCGACAGACTTGGCCTCGCCCGCCGCTGTCCAGCGGGTGATCATTGCCATCGCCTCATCAAGCGTTTCGGCGCGCTCGTCGAGGTATCTGGTGCGCAGGCGGAAGTCGATGCTGTCGGGGTTGCACTCGACCGCGAGGCAGCATGCGCCTGCGAAGACAGCGGCGAGCGGCTGTGCGCCGCCCATGCCGCCGAGGCCGCCTGTGAGAATCCATTTGCCTTTGAGCGAGCCGCCATAGTGCTGGCGGCCTGCTTCGGCAAAGGTTTCGTATGTGCCTTGGACGATGCCTTGGGTTCCGATGTAGATCCATGAGCCCGCTGTCATCTGGCCATACATCATGAGGCCCTTTTTATCGAGCTCGTTGAAGTGATCCCAATTGGCCCAATGCGGAACAAGATTGGAGTTGGCGATGAGGACGCGGGGGGCGTCTGCGTGTGTCTTCACAATCGCCACGGGTTTGCCTGACTGCACGATCAGGGTTTCGTCTGCCTCAAGGTCTTTGAGCGAGGCGCAGATCGTGTCAAAATCATCCCAAGTGCGTGCGGCGCGGCCAATGCCACCATAGACGACAAGCTCGTGAGGGTTTTCTGCCACATCGGGGTGCAGGTTGTTCATGAGCATGCGCAGGGGCGCTTCTGTGAGCCAGCTCTTGGCGTTCAGCTTGGGGCCCGTGGGCGGAAAGATATCGCGGGTGTTTTTGCGCGGGTTGCTCATGTGGGGCTCCAGTTTTGCAGCGATGTGAGAATTTGTTTGAGGGGCACGCGCAGGCGCGCTGCCTTGGCAGTGTCATAGCCGAAGGGGGCGCGTTCTGTGGCGAGGTGGGTGGATTGGGCCAGCTCCATCTGGATGGCGTGCCAGCCTTCACTTGGGCGGCCATAGTGGCGGGTGGTGTATCCGCCTTTGAAGCGGCCGTTGAGGACTTTGGTGTAGGACGTGGCGGCGCAGGCGGTGTGGACCATGCTTTGGATGCTTGGGGCGCAGGTTTGCCCCATATTCGTGCCGATGTTGAAATCAGGCAATGTCCCGCCAAAGAGAAAGGGGATGTGAGAACGGATCGAGTGGCAATCATAGAGGATTGCGAAGCCGTGGAGGCTTGCGATGCGCGCCATCTCGGCTTCAAGGGCGGCGTGGTAAGGCGCGTGGAAGGCGACACGGCGGCGCTCGATCTCAGCTTGGTCGGGCGTCGCACCCTCAAGGTAGATGGGCATGCCGTCAAAGTCTGTTGTGGGGCAGAGGGTCGTTGTGTTCTGGTCCGGATAGAGGGAGGCCCCTGCTGGATCGCGGTTGGTGTCGATCACGTAGCGGTGGATACGGGTACGTATGGTTGTGATGTCCTCCAGTAGCCCGTGATAGAGCGTATGAATGTGCCAGTCTGTATCAGCGAGGGCGCGGCCTCTCTCGTTGAGCTTTTCCGCCACGTCATCGGGCAGCTCTGTTCCCGTGTGGGGCAGACCAAGCAGGAGGGGGCTGTTGCCACGGCTGATCTCAAGGAAGCTCATGTGGCTTGGCCTGCAAAGATGCGCGCGTGGAGCGGGTTGATCCCGATGCCGTAGGAGAGCTCGGCGGGTGTCGCCACATTCCAGATCGCGAGATCGGCGCGTTTGCCTGCGGCGAGAGTGCCGCTGTCTGCGAGGCCGAGCGCTTGGGCGGCGTTGCGGGTTGTGCCTGCGAGTGCCTCGGCGGGTGTGAGGTCGAATAGGGTGCAACCCATGTTCATGCTTAAGAGAAGCGAGCCGAGGGGGGATGAGCCGGGGTTCCAATCGGTCGCCAGAGCCATCGGGACCCCATGGGCGCGGAAGGCGGCAATGGGTGGTTTTTGGGTTTCGTGGAGCGTGTAGAACGCGCCCGGCAGGAGGACCGCGACTGTATTTGACTTGGCGAGGGCCGCCGCGTCCGCCTCGCTGGCGTATTCCACATGGTCGGCGGAGAGGGCGTTATACTTCGCGGCGAGCTGTGTGCCGCCGATGTTGCTGAGCTGTTCGGCGTGAAGTTTTATGGGCAGGCCGAGGGCTTTTGCGGCGTCAAACACGCGGGTCATTTGGGCGACGTCAAAGGCGATACCCTCACAGAAGCCATCGACCATATCGACAAGGCCTTCGGCGTGAGCAGCTTTGAGCGCGGGGATGCAGACGTCATCGATATAGGTATCGGCGTTGGCGCCTTTGGGGACAGCGTGGGCGCCGAGAAAGCTTGTTAAGACCCTTACGGGGCGATGTATGGCGATCTGGCGGGCGGTGCGGAGCATTTTGAGTTCGGTGTCGATGTCGAGGCCGTAGCCTGACTTGACTTCGATGGTGCTGACGCCCTCCGCGATCAGGGCATCGACGCGAATGAGCGCCGCTTTGAGGAGGTCGGTCTCGCTGGCGTCACGCGTGGCTGTGACGGTTGAGACTATGCCGCCGCCAGCGCGGGCGATATCTTCGTAGCGCGCGCCTTGAAGGCGCATCTCAAATTCAAGCGCTCGGTTGCCACCGTGGACGATATGAGTGTGGCAATCGATCAGCGCTGGGGTGATCAGGCGGCCTGCAAGATTTGTGCTGGATACGCTGGCGTATGGTTTGGGGAGGTCTGCCATCGGGCCGAGCCACGCAATTTTTCCGCCTGCGGTGACAAGAGCGGCGTTTGGTATGAGGCCATAGTCGCCTGCTTCTGGCTTCATCGTGGCGAGAGTGGCCTCTTTGTAGACATGGGGCGCGGGCATGATGGCTCCTTGCATTGGCGGCGTATCTCATTAATATGTAGCTACATAAAAAGTCAACACCAGCTTTGGAGAGGCGCTCCTGTGACGGTTATTCATGCGAAACAAATGCTTACACCTGAGGGCTGGGCGCAGAACCGTGCTATTCATATTTGCCAGGATGGTAGAATCGCGGCGGTCACTGCGCAAGACGGAGCCTGTGACACTACGGTGGATTTGCTTTTGCCTGCGGCGGTGAACTTGCACAGCCACGCGTTTCAGCGGGCGATGTCGGGCCTGACCGAAATGCGCGGTCCTGACCCATCGGACAGCTTCTGGACATGGCGGCGCTTGATGTATCGCTACCTTGACCGCCTCACGCCCGAGGACATCGAGGCCATTGCAGCGCAGGTTTTCCTTGAGATGCTGGAGGCGGGCTACGCGGGCGTGGCCGAGTTTCATTACTTGCATCACGACGTTGCAGGCGCGGCCTATAGCAACCTTGGCGAGCTTTCCGAGCGCATAGTTGCAGCAGCGGAGCATGTCGGCATAGGCCTGACGCTTTTGCCTGTGCTGTATCAGTGGGGCGGCTGCGACAGCCGCGCGCTTCAGGGCGGGCAGCAGCGCTTTGGCAACACACCCGAAGGGTATTTGCGGTTGCATGAGGCAGCGGCGCAGGCTGTGCGCGGGAGCCATGGGGACTATGCAATCGGTGTTGCGCCTCATTCTTTGCGCGCGGTGGATGCGGCGGGGATGGGAGCGGCGCTCAGTACGGCAGGCAATGGGCCGATCCATATGCACTTGGCTGAGCAGGTGGCCGAAGTGAAGGAAGTAAAGGCCGCTTGGGGCGCGCGGCCTGTGGAGTGGCTGTTTGACAACCACGAGGTAGATGCGCACTGGTGTCTGATCCATGCGACGCAGATGAACGCGCGCGAGACAGAAATGCTTGCCAAGTCTGGTGCTGTTGCGGGGCTGTGCCCGATTACGGAATCAAGCCTTGGAGACGGGATATTCAACGGTGTCGAGTATCTTGGCTATGGGGGGCGGGTTGGCTTTGGCTCAGACAGCAATATTCACATTGCTTACTTTGACGAGCTGAGGACTCTGGAATACTCGCAGCGTTTGCGTGACCGCTCGCGCGCCGCGCTTGCCAATGCTGCGCACTCGACGGGTCGGGTCTTGATTGAGGCGGCTTCAAAAGGCGGTGCGCAGGCGGCGGCTCGGCAGAGCGGCGCGATTGTTGCGGGGCAGTGGGCAGATCTGGTCGGGATCAGCACTGACAACGCTTGGGTCTGCAACCGCACAGGGGATATTGCACTTGATAGCCTTATTTTTGGCGGGCACGGGCAGAAATGTGTTTCTGAGGTTTGGTCTGCGGGGCGACATGTTGTAAGAGGCGGTGAGCACGCAAAGCGGCGCGAAATCTCTGATCGGTTTCGGGCTGTTGTGGAACGGTTGGGGCAGGATATTTGACGCAGGTTTCAGAGACACGCACAGCACGGCGCAGCTGGCAGGACATTCGCGACGAAATCCACAGCCGCGTTTTGAGCCGTCGCTATAAGCCCGGCGACAAGCTGCCGCGCGATGAGGACATTGCTGAGGAGTTGGGCTGTGCGCGCTCCACAGTGCAGCGCGCGATGCAGGACCTGAACGATGCGGGGATTGTCGAGCGCAAACGCAAGGGCGGAACGCAGGTGCGCCCTGACCCTGTGACGCGGGCGACGTTGGATATTCCTATTACGCGGGTCGAGGTTGAGGCGCGGGGCGCGCGTTATGGCTATCAGATGCTGGCGCGGGGACACGAGACGACGCCCGCCCCTGTTGCGGCGGCGTTCGGACTTTCTGTGCCTGAGGAGATGCTGCACATTGAGGCGCTGCATCTGGCGGATGATGCGCCCTTTATTCTTGAGGACCGCTGGGTGAGCCTTGGGACCTGTCCCGAGATTGTGGATGTGGACCTGAGTGTGCAGAGCGCGAATGAATGGCTGGTCATGCATAAGCCTTATGACCGTATGGACCTGAGGTTTTATGCGGTGAATGCCAATGGCGAGATGGCTGTGCGGCTCAAAGTGAGCGAAGGGGCGGCGCTTCTTGTGATTGAGCGCAGCACGTGGATCGGCAAACGTCCGATCACCACTGTGCGCTCTGTGACGACGCCAGGATACCAGCTTTTGACAGGCAGCTAGCGCAGGCGCGCGGGCGAGGCGGCGGCGAGAAGGCTGTCGGGGTGTCCCGCTTTGGCCCCTGTGGCGAGAACGCGGGTGAGCGCGGCGAGTGCCGGGGCGGTTTGAACGCCGTAGCCGCCTTGGCCCGCCAGCCAGAAGAAGCCCTCGCTGGCCGCGACAAACCCGACAATTGGGCTTCTGTCTGGGGCAAAGCTGCGCAGGCCGGCCCATGTGTGGCTGGGCTTTACGAGTGGAATGTTGACCATCTGTTCAAAGCGGTAGAGCCCTTCGGCGAGGACCATATCATCAGGCCAAGCGTCATGTGGATCTACAGGGTCTTCATCGGCGGGGGAGATCATCAGGCGCTCGCCATCGGGTTTGGCATACCAGCCTTGGCCGTCTTCAGCGACCGAGCCGAAAAGTGGCCAGTGGGTCAGGGGCTGGCACTCGGGCGGTACGGCCATAAGCGCGGCTGAGCGGCGGGTGGGCTGAAGGCCGATGGGGGGCAGGCCTGCGAGTGCGCCGACATGATCGGCCCAGGCGCCTGCCGCGTTTATGAGTACGGGAGCTGCGACTGTGAGCCCGTCAACGCGGGCCTGCCAGAGGCCGCTCGCGCGGGCGAGCGCCGTGACGCGCGCGCCTTGGATCACTTGGCCGCGACGGGCTTTGAAGAGGCGATTACACAAGTGGTACAAGCAAGCTAGTGAATACACTTACTTCACCCTTGAGCCTCCAAAAGATACAGACATTGTGAAATGGGAAAGCAATGGTCGATTTACGACTTTGGACTGAAGGCCACACCAATGAAGATAGTCCACATTGCAGCAATACTCATCACCCTAGCTACCCAAGCCGTGTCTCACAGTGGTGGTTTAAACAAGCAGGGATGTCACGCAGGTTCTCAGCCCTTCCATTGTCATAGAGGCCCAGCAGTTGCTCCTAAGGCCTCCTCAAGCCCTACTATCTTCAGTGGAACGGTAACCCATGTCAGAGATGGAGATACAATTGAGGTGAATGGCGTAGCTGTGAGGCTGTCAGCCCTGGATTGCCCTGAGAACGATAAGAGGCAGGGACAGATAGCAACTAAATTGGCGAAGCAGTTCGTGGGACTACAGGCCATATGTGAACTCACTGGAGCCAAGACCTACGATAGGGTCGTGGGATACTGTTCTATCAATGGTTCTGATTTCGGTTTGTACATGATGCAGAACTCATCATGTAAGGTTTGGCTCAAGTATGACGTCTGGAATAGGTACTGAACATGGACAACCTAATTCACCCAGCCAATCAGCATAAACAAAGATGCCCTAGATGTCAGTCACCCCTGAACACAGTCGTTGTTCATGGGCACGAGCAATGCGTGGTATGTAA
This sequence comes from Lentibacter sp., assembly GCF_029254145.1. Taxonomy (GTDB): domain Bacteria; phylum Pseudomonadota; class Alphaproteobacteria; order Rhodobacterales; family Rhodobacteraceae; genus Lentibacter. The sequence continues at coordinate 45 of NZ_JAQWYD010000078.1, read as the reverse complement.
GTCGAACATATTCGAATGCTGCTCAGGGGATACATGTGAGACGGA
>NZ_JAQWYD010000062.1:0-8820 GCF_029254145.1 Lentibacter sp. | reverse complement strand
CGACAGGAGCACCCCATGACCAAGAACAGCTACGACACAGGCCGCCTCAATCTCCCCTTCGTCGGGATTGCCACCTTCGCCAAGTGCCCCTACGCCCCCGACTGGAGCACGCTTGAGGCCGATGTCGCCGTGCTCGGCGCGCCCTTTGATGCGGGCACACAGTACCGCTCGGGCGCACGCTTCGGCCCCCGCTCCGTGCGCGAGGCCTCCACGCTCTTCTCCTTTGGCCACGCAGGCGCATATGACCACGAGGATGACACAACCTACCTCACAGGCGATGTGCGCATCGTCGATATGGGCGATGCCGATATCGTCCACACAGACACGCGCCAAAGCCACGCCAACATCGAGACAGGCGTGCGCGCCGCCCTTGCCGCTGGCGCCCTCCCCGTGGTCATAGGCGGCGATCACTCCATCAACATCCCCTGCATCAATGCCTTTGACGATCAGGGCGATATCCACATCCTCCAGATCGACGCGCACCTTGATTTCGTTGATGTCCGCCACGGCGTTCGCAATGGCCACGGCAACCCGATGCGCCGCGCCGCCGAAAAGCCCTATGTCACGGGCCTCACCCAGGTCGGCATCCGCAATGTCAGCTCCACCACACAGGAAGGCTACGAGGCCGCCCGCGAAATGGGCTCCGATATCCTCTCCGTCCGCCAGATGCGCAAACTCGGCGCCGAGGCCACAGCCAAACGCATCCCGCCAGAGGCCCGCGTCTACATCACCCTTGATATCGACGCCTTCTGCCCCTCCATCGCGCCGGGCACAGGCACACCGAGCCACGGCGGCTTCCTCTACTACGAAGTGCTGGAGCTGCTGCAACACGTCGCCCGCACCCACGACATCGTCGGCATAGACGTCGTCGAAGTCGCCCCTGATTATGACCACTCAAACAGCACAAGCATCCTCGCCGCACAGGTCCTGCTCAACCTGCTCGGGTTTGTGTTTGAGGCAAGGAAGGGGTGAGGGTTGGTGGGGGGAGTATTAAGGGCTAGTTTGCGAGCATAGTTGGGCCAACAGCGGATTGTGGATATTAGACCCGAGTGCATTGCAGCTGTGGTGACAGCAGAGACAGCTTAAGAAGATAAACGCTTGCACAGCAAGCAACCTCAGGCAATCCTGTAATCAAGCGGGGCGGAGTTTGGGAAAGACCGACTAAGTAATTATCCAAGGTTTGAATTTAAATGAGCATTTCCATGATAGATGATGATGACAAAGACTGGAAATCAGAATTTGAAAAACACAGAGAACAGTTAGTTCCAAAACAAGACCAAGAAGCTATTCCGTGTTTCAACAAAGCCAGCTTCATAAAACGTATGGGGCAAGGCGAAGATTGGCACAAACTGGTCCAAGCAAATATATACCTAGAGTTTGTAGCGCTGAGATTACTAGAGCGAGAACTGAAAAACCCGAGAGAAATTCACTTAGATAGGATGAGTTTTAGTTCACGCCTAGACTTAATCTCTGCGTTGGGCTTAGTCCCAAAAGACATAATTTCAGCGGTGAGGATCATTTCAAAGAAGCGTAACAAGGTCGCGCATGACTTGGAATTTGAACTAAGCGATAAAGATATTCAGCATATCGCAAGCTCTTTATCAAAAGACCTTAAAGAAGTACTGGAGAAGTAAACGACTTTGAGGAACAGGAGCCGTTATTGCTCAGGCACTACTTATCAATTGTCGTGCTAATGTTTGAGCAATATAGGCTTCAACGTCTCAGGTATCTTGTTTGGGTGGAGCACAAAGAACAAAGCCAATTTCTGCTGCAAAAGATGGTGAAGCAAGTATTGGTGGAAATTTCGACTTAAATGAAATCAACAATTGCTTTTCGGGGAAAATCTCTCAAATTTTGATTTTTTTTAAGAATTACATTATTGAGGATTCATTACTTGGTGAAGCGTCAAGATGGCATAGTATTAAACCAACTGACTGGGCGCTATGTGCCAAAAACCTCACCCCACCGCACGCCCCATTACCTAATTTTCCGTTACCAAAACTCCGGTTCAGGCGGTGCACGGGGGGTGCACGCATGGTGCACGCTTTTCACCCCCCTCATTTTGGCGGTTCGGCCAATGTTTAACGGGCGGTTTCGCGGGCTTAACCTTTCTGAAAATAAAATATGCCGCTCCCAGTCAGCTTTTTGCCGCTCCCTGCCCTATACATTGCCGTCTGGCGCACTATCTTGCGCTCGAAGGCCACAAAATCAGGCAGTAAAATCATGACCAAAGATCCCCTCGTCGTTTTCACGCCCTCAGGCAAGCGCGGGCATTTTCCTGTGGGAACTCCTATACTTACAGCCGCGCGTCAGCTTGGCGTTGATCTTGATTCTGTCTGTGGTGGCCGTGGTATCTGTTCCAAATGTCAGATCACCCCCTCCTACGGCGAGTTCTCAAAGCACGGTGTCACCGTCGCCGACAACGCCCTCAGCGAATGGAACGCCGTTGAGGAGCGTTACGACAGCAAACGCGGCCTCCCCAAGGGCCGCCGACTCGGCTGCCAAGCCACCGTCCAAGGCGACGTCGTCATCGACGTCCCGCCCGAAAGTCAGGTCCACAAACAGGTTGTGCGCAAGCGGGCTGAGGCGCGGGATATCATAATGAATCCAACGGTTAAGCTCTACTATGTTGAAGTGGTGGAGCCGGATATGCACGAGCCGTCGGGGGATCTGGAGCGCCTGCGCGAGGGCCTCAAGGCACAGTGGGATATTGACGTGCCAAAGGCCGATCCGCACGTGCTCACGCATCTGCAACAAGCCCTGCGCAAGGGGGCATGGAAGGTAACGGTCGCTGTTCATCAGGGTCACAGCGATTCTGTGCCCTCCATCATGCAAGTTTGGCCCGGCTACTACGAAGGCTCCATCTACGGACTCGCCGTAGATCTCGGCTCCACAACAATCGCCGCCCACCTCTGCGACCTCCAGTCAGGCGAAGTCGTCGCCTCCTCGGGCCTCATGAATCCACAGATTCGATTCGGTGAAGACCTCATGAGCCGGGTCAGCTACTCCATGATGAACGCAGGCGGCGCCGCCGAAATGACGGCCGCCGTACGCGACGGAATGAACGCCCTCTTCACCCAAATCGCCTCCGAAGCAGAAATCGACCGCGCCCTGATCATGGACGCAGTTTTCGTCTGCAATCCGGTCATGCACCACCTCTTCCTAGGCATCGACCCCTTCGAGCTCGGTCAAGCCCCCTTCGCACTCGCAACATCAGATGCCCTGCGTCTCGAAGCGCGCGATCTTGAGTTGAACTTACATCCCTCAGCACGTGTCTATCTGCTGCCGTGTATTGCGGGGCACGTCGGAGCCGATGCCGCCGCGGTCGCGCTGTCTGAAGCCCCTGACAAGTCCGAAGACCTTGTCCTGGTCGTGGATGTTGGAACAAACGCCGAAATCCTTTTAGGCAACAAAAGCAAAGTTCTAGCCTGTTCATCCCCGACAGGCCCCGCCTTTGAAGGTGCGCAGATTACCTCCGGGCAACGTGCTGCACCAGGAGCAATCGAGCGGGTCGAAATAAACCCAATTACAAAAGAACCCCGCTTTCGCGTGATAGGCTCCGATCTTTGGTCAGACGAAGACGGCTTTGAAGAAGCAATCGCCACAACAGGTATCACAGGCATCTGCGGCTCCGGCATTATCGAAGCCATCGCAGAGATGCGCATAGCCGGAATTGTGGATGCTTCTGGCCTCATCGGCTCTGCTGAGCAAGTCGGCACGTCGCGGTGTATCAACGACGGTCGCACTCACAGCTACATGATGTGGGACGGTTCTGCCAAAGGCGGCCCAACCATCACGGTGACAAATCCTGACATTCGCGCCATCCAGATGGCCAAGGCGGCGCTTTATTCCGGCGCACGCCTGCTGATGGACAAATTTGATGTCGCAACGGTCGATCGCGTCGTTCTTGCAGGGGCCTTTGGCGCGCATATCTCTCCCAAACACGCCATGGTCCTCGGCATGATCCCGGATTGCGCTATCGAGAAGGTCACATCCGCGGGCAACGCGGCAGGAACAGGCGCCCGCATTGCGCTCCTAAACAGCACAGCACGCGAAGAGATCGAGGCGACGGTACGCAGGATCATCAAGATCGAAACAGCCGTTGAGCCCCGTTTTCAAGAACATTTCGTCAATGCATCAGCGATCCCAAATTCTGCGGAGCCATTCCCGATATTGGCGGCCGTGGTCACGCTACCTCACGTCAGTTTCAACACAGGCGGAGAAACCAGCGGCGACGGTGGTCGTCGGCGCAGACGGCGCGGCTAGGCTCTGGTTTACACCTAACCTCTGGCTGGAGTAGGCTCGCCTTGTAACACGTATGCAGGCGAGCCTTGATGTCACAGCGCAGTCTTTTCTTGGTCCTAGGCCTTCTTGTGGCACTTATCGGCCTCACAGCTTTGCGCATCGGTTTACCCGAACTCTTCGGGGTCGATGAGGTTTCAGCCGACTACATTATTTTTCATCAAGTCGGCGAGCTGGCCAATCTCGGCCGCATCGCCGAAACCTATGACGCAGCCGCCTTTAAGGCCTATCAAGCCAGCCGAACAAACAGTGCAGTCTTTATGACATGGACTTATCCCCCCCATTTTAACCTCCCCTTGCAAGGCTTGGCGCTGTTCGGTGTCGGCTGGGGCTATCTTCTCTTTACTGGTTCAAGCTTTGCGCTCTTTGTCTGGTCTATGATGCGCCTGTCTCAAGATGCTACGATATGGGTTCTTCCCCTTATTCTTCCCGCATTGGTGATAAACTTGCTGACAGGGCAAAATGGCTTTCTTACCGCGGGCCTAATGGCTCTTTTTGCGGGCCTCTCACTCACAGAGCAGGGCGGCAAAGCGGGGTTCGTGCTTGGCCTTTTAACATATAAGCCTCACCTCGGTCTTGGCCTGGGCCTTGCCGCCCTTTTGCGCGGTGGCTGGCGTATGGTCGCAATGGCAATGCTGACTTTGCTCGTTTTACTTCTGCTCGCGACATACCTCTATGGCTCCGATATTTGGAACACCTTTCGCAACAGCGTCTCAACCTCTGGCACAATTCTGGAAGCTGGTGAATACAAACTCGCTCGCATGATCACACCTTTTGCTTTGCTTTCCTCTATTGGACTGGCCCCCTCACTCGCAATACTCCTTCACGGAGGCTGCGCACTCTTTAGCCTACTAACGCTTGCTTGCCCCGCGCTCAAAGGCTGGCAGCTCCGCCACATCATCGTGCTCGCTATTCTCTCAGGCACGACTCTCAGCCCCTATGCCTATGACTACGATCTCTGCGTTCTCGCACCTGCTCTTGCGCTCGCGTACCAAGCCATCAAAACAGAGCTGACAATCACCCTCCGCGCAGCGCTCGCCGCGTCACTCTTGCTCGCAACAGGCTATGGACTGACCACAGCGTTGTTTGCTGGTGCCTTGGGTGATGCCGGCTTCGGATTGCCTGCCCTTGCAGGTCTCGGCCTCATTCTGACTATAGGCCTGACGTTCCATGCCATCAGGCGTTTTGAGGCCAACGCATAGCGCTTGACCCTCCCCAAGAGGAAAGCTAATCAGCCAATCGCGCGGGTATGATGTAATGGTAGCCTGTCAGCTTCCCAAGCTGAACGCGCGGGTTCGATTCCCGCTACCCGCTCCAGCTTTTCAGCGCCCAATCACAATATCTGCACGCAAACCGCCCAGATCGGTGCTTTCACTCAGCCGCAAAATACCGCCGTGAGCGCGCGCCACATCCATCGCAATCGAAAGCCCAAGACCAACTCCAGACCCCTTGTTCTGGTTTCGAGCCGCATCAAGACGGGCAAACGGCTTGAGCGCTTCCTCCCGATCATCAACCGCTATGCCCGGACCATCATCTTCAACTCTGATCCGCAGAGCCCTCTCAGTCAGCGCCACCGAGACAATCGCCTTATTTCCATAGCGCACTGCGTTTCCAACAAGGTTTTCCACGGCCCGTCGCACCCCGATGCGACGCAAAGTGACCAAGCCACTGCCCTCGCCCTCCAGCGCGCCAAGAGTCACATTTTGCCCGACTCGCTCACAGTCTTCAACGATCGCACGAACAAGCTCAAAGGGGTCACAGGCTTCTGCCTCACCCTCCGACGCCCCCTTGGCAAAAGATAGAAACTCATCCAGCAAACGCTGCATCTCAGTGACGTCGCGCTCCAGAGGTTCACGGTCCTCGTCTTCCAACAAGGAAAGTCCAAGCTTCATCCGTGTCAGTGGTGTGCGCAAATCATGACTCACGCCAGACAGCATAAGCGTTCGTTGCTCAATCTGACGCTCGATTCTGTTACGCATATCCAAAAAAGCGTGCCCCGCCGCACGCACCTCAATTGCGCCGGAGGGGCGGAAATCATTCACCTGTCCGCGGCCAAATGCTGCTGCAGCCCTCGCCAGTCGCTTGATTGGGCGCAGCTGATTGCGCAAATAAATATAGGCAATCATCGTCATCAAAACGCCAAACCCAATCATATAAACCAACAGCTGATGCGGATTTGACGCCGACACACGCAGCCTGTCAAAACTCAAGACAACAGGCCCTCGTTCCGTATCGACCTCAACACGCAGCACGCGTCCGTCAGGCAGATCAATGGCCTGTACTCCGTCCAACATCCCAAAAAGCTCTCGCCTCACGATCAGACCTGAAAAGTCATACCAGCGCCTGCGCTCTTCAATTATTTCGCCTGCCGCAAGCTCGATCTTCAAAGGCGCCGCCAACTCACTCACACCTGCTGTCTCATACTGCGCAAGCACAAGCCGAAGTTCTATCGCCATCGAGCGTGTCATTTGGGTTGTCACGTCATCAAAATGGCGCTGAATAAAGATAATAGAAACAATAAGCTGAAGGCCGACAATTGGGACAATCAGAATAAGCGCTGCCCGCCCATAGAGCGAGCGCGGCATATAGTGTTTGAGCCATCCAAAAAACATGCCTAAACCTAGCGAGGCATGCGCAAAGAAGGAAGAGCCATGAGCGATCTTACGAGCTTTAATCCACCCTTTGGTCAAGCGGAGTGGCTTGAGCCAAATCTGCGGCGTGTTCTGGCCAACAACCCCTCGCCCATGACCTATCGGGGCACAAACACTTATCTGCTCGGCAAGGGTGACATCGCGGTGATCGATCCAGGTCCCGACACAGCAGAGCACCTCGCAGCAATCCTCGCGGCACTCGAACCTGATGAAGCTATAACCCACATTTTCGTCACTCACTCCCATATTGACCACTCCCCACTCGCCGCTCGCCTCTCTAAGACCACAGGCGCACCTGTGCTGGCCTTTGGAGACAGCCTGGCAGGTCAAAGCAAGGTCATGCGAGACCTCGCACTAAACGGCCTCGCAGGCGGCGGTGAAGGGGTCGATCCTGATTTCTCCCCAGACATCTTGCTAGGGGATGGAGAGACCGTCATCGGGGCAAGCTGGGCGCTCACTGCCCACCACACGCCAGGACACTTCGGCAACCACCTCTCTTTTGAATGGGATGACGCGCTCTTCAGCGGTGATTTGGTCATGGGTTGGGCCAGCTCCCTTGTCAGCCCCCCTGATGGCGATCTGAGCGATTTCATGGCCTCCTGCGCGCGCCTCTCAGCGCAGAGCTGGCGTGTATTTCACGCAGGCCACGGCGCGCCCGTGACAAACCCCGCCGAGCGCCTTGCATGGCTCATCAGCCATAGGCAGAGCCGTGAAACTCAAATTCTTGCAGCCCTAAAGGACGGCCCAGCCACAGCAAAGAGCCTGACCGCACAAATCTATTCTGAAACCCCAGCCGCGCTCCTGCCTGCAGCCGAGCGCAACGTCTTTGCTCATCTCGTTGATTTGAAGCAAAAATCACAGATTGCAGCACTCCCCAGCCTTAACATAACAGCCCAATTTACCCTTCTCTGAAGCGCTGCCATTTTTTACACGAAAACCAACAAAATACGCTGGACGCCCCCCAAGGGTGTTGTTATATCCCCCAAATATTCCGGCGTAGCTCAGCGGTAGAGCAGTTGACTGTTAATCAATTGGTCGTAGGTTCGATCCCTACCGCCGGAGCCAAGATAGAGAGAGCCTGACGCGCAAGTGTCAGGCTCTTTTCTATTTAACCTCACCTGCCGAGCAAACCCTGCCCAATACCTCATGCAGTTTATAACGCGGATGCGCACGGGCAGACTTCAATCATGCGCCTCAGTGCAAATTCTCAGGCATCAAGCTCGAGGTGACTAAACAACGAAAAAAACGCTCTGCTTCGGACGCTGTTATATATCTTTTTTCTGAAAAATGGCGCCCCCACACGACCCACAAAAAACGCCATATTTCCCATAAAAATAAGGGCGATGCGGACCACGGTTATCTCTCAAACCGCGCCAAACAGAACAATAGCTTACCAGAATTGTGGACCACGTTAATAACCTTGAAAGCCTTGCCGCAGTAGTAAGCGCAATAGAAACAGAACCGACCAAGGCGATCATTCGAGGATCACTGCTTGAAGACGGAAGCGGTTTAGTACCACGCAATAAAGACACCTTCACAGCCACACCTCGCCAATGGTGTATGATCGACATCGATAGTCTAGCTTGGAATGGGGATATTATTGATCAACACGCAATGCTGTCATACGCTACTCAGCAGCTACCCGTAGAGTTTCAATCCGTCGACTTTTGGTATCAGTTCTCATCCAGCATGGGTATCAAGTCTGGGATTAATGTGCATCTATGGTTTTGGCTCGACAGACCTTGTTCTGACAACGAACTGAAGGTTTGGCTGTCTGGTTATCCAGCGGATGACCATATGTTTAATCCAATCCAAATCCACCTGACTGCTAACCCTCAATTTAGTTATGGTGCTGTTGATCCATACC
>NZ_JAQWYD010000074.1:0-12342 GCF_029254145.1 Lentibacter sp. | reverse complement strand
CACAATCTGCGGCTCCGCCCAGCCCTTCTTTTCATAGTGGTGATGGATCGGTGCCATCAGAAAAACACGCTTGCCTGTGCGCTTGAAGTAAAGCACCTGAATGATCACAGAGAGCGCCTCAACAACAAACAGACCGCCGATGATGGCAAGCACAATCTCGTGCTTTGTGCTCACAGCAATCGCGCCAAGCGCCCCGCCCAAAGCAAGCGAGCCTGTGTCGCCCATAAACACAGCCGCAGGCGGCGCATTATACCAAAGAAAGCCAAGACCGCCGCCAAAAATACCGGCAGTAAAGATCAGAATTTCGCCGGTCCCGGGTACATAATGCACATCCAGATATTCGGTAAAGTCGACCCGCCCGACCGCATAAGCAATCACACCGAGCGTGCCCGCCGCAATCATCACAGGCATAATTGCAAGGCCGTCTAGCCCGTCAGTGAGGTTCACAGCGTTGGCCGCACCCACAATTACAATCATCGAAAACGGCACAAACAGATAGCCAAGGTTGATCAATGTATCTTTAAAGACGGGCATCGCCAGCTGATATTGTAGCGCATCAGGGTGATAGAGCGCCGCCCAATAGCTTGCGATTGCACTGATCAACAGCCCAAGCAGCATACGCACACGGCCAGAGACGCCAGCTGTCGTCTGCTTTTTGACCTTGGCGTAATCATCAGCAAAGCCGATCGCAGCGAAGCCGACCGTCACAAAAAGCACAATCCAGATAAACGGATTATCGAGCCGCGCCCAAAGCAACGTCGAGGTCAAAAGCGCGCCAACAATGAGCAAGCCACCCATCGTCGGCGTGCCCGCTTTTGCCAAATGTCCCTCAGGGCCATCGTCACGAATGGGCTGGCCCTTGCCTTGACGGCGGCGCAACACGTTGATCAGTGGCGGTCCAAAGATGAACCCAAAAACAAGAGCCGTCAGAAAAGCGCCACCAGCGCGGAAGGTGATGTACCTGAAAAGGTTAAAAAAATCGCCCCCGTCGGACAGTGCCGTAAGCCAGTAAAGCATTTACTCTATTCCTCGTCTCTCTGTTTTTGGGCGCATGGCCAAACGGATCGCGCTCACAACGCGGCTAACGCCGATCCCCTTGGAGCCTTTTACCAATACAATATCACCCGCGCGCAAATAGCCACGCACTTTGGCGGCGAGTTCATCCGCGGTCTCAAACCAGTCACCCTGTTGCTCAGTCGGCAGCGCCTCCCAAGCATGACGCATCAATGGCCCAACACAATGCACAAGATCGAGCGCTGCGATGCTCGGCAAACGCGCCACACGCGCATGCTCGTCAAACTCGCTCACACCAAGTTCCAGCATATCCCCGATGATCGCAATCTTGCGGCTCCGCCCCTCAGGGCGCGCAATATCGGCCAAAACCTGTAGCGATGCGACAAGCGACGCAGGGTTGGCATTGAACGCATCATCAATCAACTCGATGTGGTCATCCTCGACCTCATCAAGCGCCAAAATCTCGCGCCGCCCCCGCCCCGCAGGCGGCTCCCAACGCGCCAGATCAGCGGCGGCCACTGCACGGTCAAGCCCGACGGCCTCACACACAGCTATCGCGCCAAGTCCGTTCATCGCAAAATGCTGGCCCGCGGCTCCGACTTTAAAAACAAGCCCCTCGCCAAAGGCTTCTGCCTCGGCAATGGTCATATTGTCTTTCAGCCGTGTTGAAACCAACCGATAGTCTTCTGACGTTGTGCCAAAGGTTAGCCCTCGGCCCGCACATTGCGCAGCCTTCGCCGCCAAAATTGAGGCAGTCCCGATATCGCCGTTCCAAATCGCCACACCGCCTTCGGTGAGCCCGTCCATAATCGCGGCCTTTTCCGCTGCGATGCCTTCGATGTTCTCAAACGCGGCCATATGCGCCGCCGCAACAGTGGTGATCATCACCACATGAGGCGCTGCCATCTTCGCCAAAGGCGCTATTTCGCCGGGGTGGTTCATGCCGATCTCGATCACGGCAAACTCCGCCTCAAGCGGCATCCGCGCCAGCGTGAGCGGCACACCCCAGTGGTTATTGTAGCTCGCCTCTGCCGCATGGCAAAAGCCTTGCGCCGCAAGCATCACCCGCAGCATCTCCTTGGTCGAAGTCTTGCCCGCGCTCCCTGTCACACCGATAATTTTCGCAGCACTGCGCGCCCGTGCCGCGCGCCCCAAATCTTCAAGCCCCGCCAGCACATCTTCCACCAGCAACAGCTTGCTTGAGCCTTCCAGCCCCTCGGGCACATGGCTCACAAGCGCCGCCGCCGCACCCTTTTCCAACGCCTGCGCAACAAACTCATGGCCGTCTCGCGCAGCCTTCAGCGCGACAAAAAGATCGCCCGGCACAAGCGTGCGCGTGTCAATCGAAACACCGCTCGCCGCCCAATCCGAGCCAACAGAGCCGCCCGTGGCCACTGCCGCCTCAGCACTTGTCCAAAGAGGCTTCATATCCTGCCCTCCAAAGCCGCGACAGCCACACTGGCCTGTTCCACATCATCAAACGGAAGCACAGTGTCGCCAATGGTCTGGCCCGTCTCATGGCCCTTCCCCGCAATCAAAAGCGCATCCCCCGCCTGAAGCAAATCCACACCGCGCAAGATCGCCTCGGCACGGTCACCCACTTCATAAGCCTCTGGGCAGCCTTGCAACACAGCCGCTCGAATATCCGCAGGCGTCTCAGAGCGCGGGTTATCATCGGTGACAATCACCACATCCGCATGCGCCGCCGCCGCCGCGCCCATCAAGGGCCGCTTGCTGGTGTCGCGGTCCCCGCCTGCGCCAATAATGGCAATGATCCGCCCCGGAACATGCGGACGCATAGCCTTGAGCGCCGTCGCAATCGCATCGGGCGTGTGGGAGTAATCAACAAAAACAGAAGCGCCATTGTCACGTGTCGCGGCCAACTGCATCCGCCCACGCACCGTTTCCATATGATCCAGCGTTTCAAAGACAGCCTTCGGGTCTTCTCCCGCCGCAATCACAAGACCCGCAGCCAAAAGCACATTCTCAGCCTGAAACCCGCCCATAAGCTTGAGATCGGCGCGGTAGCCACGGCTGTTGTGCTTGAAAAAGACTTCCTGCCCCATGCCATGGAAGCGCTGCGCCGTCAGTTGGATGTCCGCACCCTCCATTCGGCCCACGCTGATCACTTCAATCTCGCGCTTCTGCGCAATGGCTGCCATATCGGGGCCGCGTGGATCGTCGATATTGATCACAGCCACGCCATCATCCCCCAAAACGCGCCCAAACAGCGCGGCCTTGGCGTCAAAATACTTTTCAAACGTGGCGTGATAGTCCAGATGGTCCTGCGTAAAGTTGGTAAAACCCGCCGCCGCAAGCTGCACACCATCAAGGCGATATTGCGACAGGCCATGGCTTGACGCTTCCATCGCGGCATGTGTGATCCCCGCCTCGCTGGCCGCCGCCAGTGTGCGATGCAGCGTGATCGGCTCAGGCGTCGTATGCGCCAGCGGGGCGCTCCAGTCACCCTCCACGCCCGTTGTGCCCAGATTGACAGCTCTGAGACCAAGTTCCTGCCAGATCATGCGGGCAAAGCTCGACACACTGGTTTTTCCGTTGGTTCCAGTGACCGCAATCATGGTTTCAGGCTGCGCCCCAAACCAAAGCGCCGCGGTATAAGCCAAAACCTGCCGTGGATTTTCCGAAACAATCAGGGCCCCATCCGAAGCCGCGAGCTCGGATTCCGCCAGTTTCGCACCTTCCGCATCTGTGAGAACAGCACTCGCGCCCATCCGCAGAGCATATTGAATAAAGGCCCCACCATGGACCGCTGTGCCCGGAAGAGCAGCAAACAGCATGCCCTCTTTCACCAATCGGCTATCAACGGCCAGACCGCTGACGCTGACATCATCCCCAGCTGTGGCCCGAAGCCCCAGCTCGCTCAACTTTTTATGCCCCACCGCGCCCTCTTTCGCGTTAATTCGATGTGAGCGTTATACCAGCCAATTTCCCTGGTTCAACGTTCGGTCGCAATCCAAGGAGCGGCGCAACACGATTTATCAGCTCAGCTGCCACGGGCACAGCCGTCCAGCCTGCGCTGCGGCGGTTTTCACCCATCGTGTAAATCTCGGGTTCATCCAATGTTACGATCAAGACATACTGTGGATTGTCTGTCGGAAAGACACTCGCAAACGAAGCAATCACCTTGTCTTTATAGTAGCCGCCGCGCGCCTTTGGCTTGTCGGCCGTGCCCGTCTTACCGCCCACAGAATATCCAGCCACATCGCCAAAGCTCGCTGTGCCATCGGTCACGACTTTGCGCAACATATCGTTCATTTCACGCGCCACAAAAGGCGAAAGCACCTGCGCGCCGTAGTTTGGGCCGTCCTGCTTGAGCAGCGTCGGCGAGATTTTGCGCCCACCATTGGCAATCGTGGAGAAGGCCGCTGCCAAATGCATCGGCGTTGCCGAAAGTCCATGACCATAAGAAATCGTCATCGTCGAAATTTCTGACCAGTTCTTAGGCAAGAGCGGCTTGCCACCGCTCGCTTCTGGCATTTCAATCGTTGTGGTATCCAGCATACCGAGCGCCCCAAGAAACTCGCGCTGCCGCTCCGCACCGATCATCTGTGACATCCGCGCCGTCCCAATGTTTGAACTTTTGGTCAGAACTGTCTCAACATCCAGCTCTTTTCCATAGTCGTGGAAATCGCGGATCTTGTGCTTGCCCCAGACAAGAGGGCCGCGCGTGTTGATCATCGTCGATTTGTTCACAAGCTGCAGTTCGATCGCCTGCGCAATGGTAAAGACCTTGAAGGTCGAACCAAGCTCATAGACGCCTTGCAAAGCACGGTTGAACAGCGGGCTATCGTCAGGGTCGCCCTCAACGGGCGGCAAAGGGCGGTTGTTCGGGTCAAAGTCGGGCAAGCTCACAACAGAGATCACTTCGCCCGTGTGGATATCCATCAAGATGCTCGCAGCACCCTTCGCGCCCATCAGACGCATCCCGCCATAAAGCACGCGCTCGGCCGCCGTCTGTACAGTCATATCAATCGACAGCTGCAAGGGCCGCGCGCCATTGGCGGGGTCGCGCAGATATTCGTCAAACTGCTTTTCAACGCCAGCCGTGCCGATCACTTCAGCCGCATGAACACCTTCGCGGCCAAAGCTCGTTCCGCCCATCACATGCGCCGCCAGCGTGCCGTTCGGATACAGCCGCGCCTCACGTGGACCAAACAACAAACCTGGCTCGCCAATGTCATGCACCTGCTGGAGTTGCTCAGGGCTGATCTTCTTTTTCACCCAAATAAACTTGCGTTTACCCGAAAAATCCTTGGTCAGCCGCGCCTCATCCAGATCAGGGAAAATCTTCACAAGCTCTTTCGCCGCACGCTTCGGCTCAATCATTTCTTGAGGCTGCGCATAAAGCGAATGCGTCTCGATATTTGTCGCCAGAACACGTCCGCGGCGGTCCACAATATCCGCCCGCTGAGCCAGAATTTCAACACCGCCACCCGCTGCGCGCTGCTCCGTAGGCTCCGAACCTGCCAAAAGGCCCATCTGCGCCGCAATCACTGCATATGCACAGAAAAACATGACCCCAAGCACCACAAGACGCCCCTCGCCCACAGAGCGAAGCTCGTTTTGGATCACTTCGTGACGCGCACTGGTGTTACGCCGTTCAATCGCGTCAGGGTCCGCGCCCTTCTTGCGCGCATCCAGAATGGCGGCCAGTGGTCTGAGAGGAATACGTGTCATTGGTCTGCCCCACTTTGGCCAGCCGCATCGCTGGACACTTCGATGGATCCATCAAAAGACAGCTCAAGCTCTTCAGCTTGCGCCTCAACAGGATAGCCGACCTCGTTGATCGTGCCAAAATGCTCGGCCGCCAAAGGCAATAGCCCGACTTTCTGAAAATTGAGGTCCGTCAGCTCATGCAAACGGTCAGGCCGGTTCAGATAAGCCCATTCTGCCCGCAAAATCGCAAGCCGCGCCCGTGCTTCCCCGATGTCGCTTTGTAAGCGCTGCAAAGACGCATAGGCCTCTTGGGTCTGGTAATTTTCATGATAAGCCCAAAACGCGCTGCCAATGACGCAAAGCGCAGTCAGCAAGACAATAATGGTTCTCATAAAACACCCTCTCCCAATTGTGGGGCACCCACTGTTTTTGCGCTCACATCCCGCGCTGGCACATCCGTGCGCCGCGCCAAACGCAAGAGCGCGCTGCGGCTGCGGGGATTGTCCTCAAGCTCTTGAGCGTTTGGCCCGATCGCTTTCTTGTTGATCAACTGAAACGTCGCAGGCTCAGGCACTTGCGCAGGCGCATATCGGCTCCCGCCGCCCGCTTCGCCCGCCCGAAGCCGCATAAAGCGCTTCACCACACGGTCTTCCAGCGAATGAAACGAAACAACAGCCAAAAGCCCGCCGGGTTTCAGCGCGCGCTCGGCCCCCTCAAGCCCCACCACCAACTCACCAAATTCATCGTTCACAGCAATTCTAATCGCCTGAAAGCTACGCGTCGCAGGGTGGCTCTGGCCTGGTTTTGGCCGTGGCATCACGCTCTGGATGATCTCTGCCAAGCGCCCCGTTGTCTCGATAGGTGCCAGCTCGCGCGCCTTGACAATCGCCTTCGCAATCCTGCGGCTGGCACGATCTTCGCCATAAAGATAAATAATATCAGCAATTTGCGCTTCATCCAGCTCGTTGACGAGCTCCTTGGCCGAGCGTCCGGTCTGGCTCATGCGCATATCCAGAGGCCCGTCGCCCTGAAACGAAAACCCGCGCTCAGCAAGATCAAGCTGCATGGAGCTCACGCCCAAATCAAGCACAACGCCATCGACCTGATCCGCAACCTCATCCAGCTTTGAAAATGTCGTTTGATGAAGCTCGACCCGGTCGCCATAGTCCGCGGCCCAGACAGCGGCCAGCTCATGCGCCAGCGGGTCACGGTCAATCCCGATCAGCTTTTTCGCCCCTGCGTCCAGCAAGCCCTTGGCATAGCCGCCTGCGCCCAGCGTTCCATCAACCCATACGCCCGAAACGGGCGCCACATGGTCAAGGATAGCCTGTAGCAAAACCGGAATATGCCTGCGCTCTGATGTGGCACGTTCCATGTCGCGCTATTCCCCGCTTGTAGCCTTATCAAGGTAAATCAACGGATCGAAATCTTCTGGCAGATCATCGAGCCACTCTTCTGTCTTCGCGAGCTCTTCTGCCTCATAGGTCTCGGGCTTCCAGATCTGGAAAGTATCGCCCGCAGCAATGAAGAAAGCCTCGCCTTCAAGGCCAATTTTCTCGCGCAGCTTTTGCGGCAGCACAAGGCGCCCCGTCTCATCCACAGTTGTAGGCAACGATTGCCCTTGGAAAAGACGTTGAAGAATTTTGCGTTCGGTTGAGCCACGCGGCAAGGCCGCGATCTTGTCGTCCACTTCGTTAATGGCCTCAACAGTGTAGCACTCAAGGTATGTCCGGCGGTGATCACCATAGACAATCACCAGCTCAGGGGTATCGCCTTCGCGCCAGTTTGGGTCAGAGGCTTCTAGAACACGCCGAAAAGAGGCCGGAATTGACACCCGCCCCTTAGCATCCACCTTGTGGTGGCTTTCGCCGCGAAATCTACGCACCACTCTGGGCCGCCTCTCTTTAGTTTCCCCAAAAAAATCTGCCTTAGTAAAGGAAACGGCGGTTAATCTGCTGCCACTGATCAACCGCCGCCCTCGTCCCGCTTAGCGGTGTTGTCCAGCTGCGCGCGCCACCTGGGGGGGATGTCTGCTCGCCCGCGCGCCGGATCTCTTGGTCTGATGAAGTCGGTGCCTGTATGAAACCTGACTTAGGGAGTTTTTTTCGGGGTCTTTTGTTCGCCCCTTATTTTGTGCCCCAACCTCATCTCGTGGATTAGGGATACGATGGGAATTCATGGTAATCAATAGTTTTTTACGGAAATGAGCACATTATATAGCTCAAAAGACGTCTGCGAACTACATGTTGTGCGTCAAAAAGCGGAAATTTGCACCAGCTGTAGCGGAAGCTAAGATTTAAAATACTAAATATGGTAGCGCTTCGTGCCACACAGGCGCGCCCATAAAATCCCACTTTTTTTCATAAAACCCTACAGGCAAGCTCTAAAAGTCCTGCCTGCTATGAAGAATTAGCCGCCAAGACGGCTGAAAATGCCACAAATCACCAAAGTGATTCGCCCAAAATCAAAAGGACGCCCATGAATTCCCATGGCGCGCCCCATCATTTCCCATCAAGTCGCGGCTCAGAGCAGCTTTTGCGCCAAATCCGCATAAATCTGCGCTGCAGCGGTCTCCCCCGCCGCAATCGGCGTTCCAGCATCTCCGCCCAAGCGTGTCTCCAGATCAATCGGGATCTGCGCCAGAAGCGGCGCACCAAGGCGCTCAGCCTCAAGCCTGACGCCGCCGTGCCCAAAGAGATGCGCCTCATGCCCACATTGAGGGCAGATATACAGGCTCATATTCTCCACCAGTCCCATCACTGGCACCTTGAGCTTCTCAAACATATCAATCGCCTTGCGCGCATCAATCAGCGCCACATCCTGCGGCGTCGAGACAATCACCGCGCCATCCAGCACCTTCTGCTGCCCGAGCGTGAGCTGCACATCTCCAGTCCCTGG
This sequence comes from Lentibacter sp., assembly GCF_029254145.1. Classification (GTDB taxonomy): domain Bacteria; phylum Pseudomonadota; class Alphaproteobacteria; order Rhodobacterales; family Rhodobacteraceae; genus Lentibacter. The sequence goes on along the minus strand of NZ_JAQWYD010000074.1, from coordinate 3,753 downwards.
CGGCAGATCAATGATCAAGACATCAAGCTCGCCCCAGTCCACATCCGCAAGCATCTGCTGCACCGCGCCCATAAGCATCGGCCCGCGCCAGACAACAGCCTGCTTCTCGTCCACCATCAGACCAAGCGACATAATCTTAAGACCATGCGCCTGCGGCGGCATGATGCGCCCGTCTGGTGACTGACCTGGCCGCCCCGTCACACCGAGCATTCTCGGCTGGCTCGGCCCGTAAAAATCCGCATCCAATATCCCGACACGTTGCCCAGCTCGCGCCAGCGCCACAGCAAGGTTCACACTTACAGTCGATTTACCAACGCCGCCTTTGCCCGAGCCCACAGCAATCACCCGCGCCACACCCTTGGGGCGGATGTCTTTACGTTTGGGGTCTGGGTGGCCACCAATGCTTAGCTTGGGAGGCGCCTTCGCGGCCGCTTGCGCACCATGCGCCGTCAAGACAGCAGAGGCACTGCTCACACCGCTCAGCGCTTGCACCATATCCACAGCCGCCGCTCGGATCGGCTCCATCTTCGCCGCCGCCTCTGGGCTTGGGGCCTCGATGACAAATCGAACAGCCCCGCCCTCAACAGTCAGGGCGCGCACCATATCGGCGCTCACAAGGCTGCGCCCATCAGGCAGCTCCAGCCGCGCCAACTCCGCCAGTACCTGTTCTTTCGTTGCCATGCGCACGCTCCCTTATAGCTTTGCCGCATAGGTGCGCCTTATGCCGCAGAATTCAACCCCAAAAGCCGCCAAAGCACAGCGTCAAAGGCCGATAAGCTTACCTTACGTTAACGTTAGCTTTGGGAAATCAGGCATCTTCAAGACATGCAAATGCTGCATAGCGGCATTGCCAAACTAGGTCTTTTCGCAGGCGCAGCATGACCCTAGATAGCCTTCAAGACAGACACACTCCGTCACGCACATGAAATGGTAAACACAATGAACTACGTCGTATCCACAACTTCAGGCGCCCTCAACGACGCCATCGCAGAACTCGTCGGCAAAGCCGTAAGCTTCGTCTCAAACGCAGCTGAAGCCTTCGCTCTCAAGCGCGAGTACCGCAAAACAGTAAGCGAGCTTTCAAGGCTCTCAGGTCGCGAACTCGCAGACCTCGGCCTGAACCGCTCAAGCATTCACGCCGCAGCTTATGAGGCTGTCTACGGCTAAACGAACAACTGGATTGTGCCGGTTCTCCTCCCTTTTCCGGCACAAGAATGCGCGGCGGACCCCCTCCTCCCTAAAGGGTCCGCCGCCTTTATTTTAAGAGCCTATTTTAAAGCTTAAAACGGGATGTTGTCCGCATCCGCCGCGCTCACGATAAAGCGCGCAACGACCTTCTTCACACCCGCCTTGTCAAAGTTGATCTCGAGCTTGTCGCCCTCAACCCCGATGACATCGCCATAGCCAAACTTGGTGTGAAACACGCGATCCCCCTGCATAAACGAAGACACCGCCGTCGCCTCGACAGTATAGGCAGCGCCTCCCTGTGCTTTCGGAGTCGGTCTCTGGCTCGCCCGCGCCTGCATCCGCTTCCAACCAGGAGAGTTATAAACATCAGCCTCCGCTGCATTTTCCGCCAGCGCCGAGCGCACCGAAGGCTGCGCAGCACCATAGCCGCCGCCATAAAGCCCGGGAGGCGTCATAACATCCACATGCGCCTCAGGCAGCTCGTCAATAAAGCGGCTCGGCATCTGGCTCTGCCACTGCCCGTAAACGCGGCGGTTGCCCGCGAATGAAATGGTGCAAATTTCCTCCGCCCGCGTGATCCCCACATAAGCAAGCCGCCGTTCTTCCTCGAGGCCCTTCTGCCCGCTTTCGTCCATAGAGCGCTGCGACGGAAACAGCCCGTCTTCCCATCCAGGCAAAAACACCACAGGAAATTCCAGCCCCTTGGCCGCATGCAAAGTCATAATGCTGATTTTCTCGTCCGCATCGGTCTTGTCATTGTCCATGATCAAGCCGACATGCTCCAAAAATCCTTGCAGATTTTCAAATTGCTCCAGCGCTTTGACAAGCTCCTTGAGGTTCTCCAGCCGCCCCGGCGCTTCGGGCGTCTTGTCGTTCTGCCACATCTCGGTATAGCCGCTCTCGTCCAGAATGATCTCGGCCAGCTCCACATGGCTCACCTCGGGACTGGCCTCCAGCCGCTGCCAGCGCTGCAGATTGTCCAAAAAGCGCTGAAGCTCGCCGGCGCCCTTGCCGCTAATGCCCTTCCCGTCTAGCAAAAGCTGCGCCCCGCCCGTCAGTGGCAAAAAATTCGCCCGCGCTTCCATCTGGATCTTCTGCTGCGCCTTGTCGCCCAGCCCGCGCTTTGGCGTGTTCACCACCCGCTCAAAGGCAAGGTCGTCCTCGGGGCTGACCACAAGGCGGAAGTAGGCCATCGCATCACGAATTTCCAAACGCTCGTAAAACCGTGGGCCGCCGATCACCCGATAAGGCATCCCGATGGTCAGAAAACGGTCCTCAAAAGCGCGCATCTGGTGGGAGGCGCGCACAAGAATCGCCATGTCATCAAGCGATTTTGGCCCAATTCCGCGTGTGCCGCGCTGCAAAGCCTCGGCCTCCTCGCCGATCCAACGCGCCTCTTCCTCGCCGTCCCAATGGCCGATGAGGCGGACTTTCTCGCCCTCCTCGGCCTCGGTCCAAAGCTCCTTGCCAAGCCGGTTCTCGTTGCCAGCAATCACGCCTGACGCAGCAGCAAGGATATGTGGTGTCGAGCGGTAATTCTGCTCAAGCCGCACCACGGCCGCGCCGGGAAAGTCTTTCTCAAAGCGCAGGATATTGCCCACTTCCGCGCCCCGCCAGCCATAGATCGACTGGTCATCATCGCCCACACAGCAGATGTTCTTATGCCCGCCCGCCAGCAACCGCAGCCAAAGATACTGCGCCACGTTGGTGTCCTGATACTCGTCCACCAGCACATATTTAAACCAGCGCTGATAGAGCGCGAGCACATCGTCATGCTTTTGAAAAATACTCACCACATGCAAAAGCAAATCGCCAAAGTCCGCTGCATTCAACTCCCGCAAGCGGGTCTGGTACTGCGCATAAAGCTGCGGTCCCATCCCGTCATAGGCACTGCCTTCCGCCGCAGGCAGATTCTCAGGAAGCCATGCTCGGTTTTTCCAGCCGTCGATAATACCCGCAAGCATCCGCGCGGGCCACCGCTTGTCATCAATCCCCGCCGCCTGCACAAGCTGCTTGAGAAGGCGCAGCTGGTCGTCGGTGTCCAGAATGGTGAAATTGCTCTTCAGGCCCACAAGCTCGGCATGACGACGCAGAATTTTCACACAAATCGAGTGGAACGTCCCCAGCCAAGGCATCCCCTCCACAGATTGACCAAGCAAGCGCGTAACCCGCTCTTTCATTTCTCGCGCAGCCTTATTGGTAAAGGTCACAGCCAATATCTCGTTGGGTTGCGCACGCCCCGTATTGAGCAGATGCACAATCCGCGTGGTCAGAGCCTTGGTCTTGCCTGTGCCCGCTCCCGCCAACATCAGAACAGGCCCCTCCAACTGCTCCACAGCCGCACGCTGCGCAGGGTTGAGGTCGTTCAAATACGGCGCGCCCCGCGCCATCAGGGCTTTTTCAGAGAGAGATACCACAGGTTTGCCCCTTCTTTGTTGGCTCGGCTCAGGCCCCACCCCTACCAAATCTGCCCCCCAAGTCAAAGAGATGTTCGCCTTGTGTTCCGCAATCCCCAAAAAAATCCTGCTTTTTCTCTTTCATAATATCTCGGGGGAGTGTGAGGGG
>NZ_JAQWYD010000047.1:0-11662 GCF_029254145.1 Lentibacter sp. | reverse complement strand
CCAAGACGAATCCGACCGCAACGGCGTCCGCGTCGTCGTCGAGCTGAAGCGCGACGCCACTGCTGAAGTTGTACTCAACCAGCTGTTTCGATTTACGCCGATGCAAACCTACTTCGGCTGTAACATGCTGGCGCTCAATGGCGGCCGGCCGGAGCAACTCACGCTTCGTAATTTCTTGATTTATTTCATAGACTTCCGAGAAGATGTGGTTGCGCGCCGCACGGCATATGAGCTGCGGAAAGCACGTGAGCGGAGCCATATCCTATGTGGTTTGGCTGTCGCCGTTTCAAACGTCGATGAGGTGGTAGCAACAATTCGTTCCTCAGCTGATGCCGCTGAAGCACGGTTCAAACTTATGGAGCGCCGCTGGCCTGCTGGCGACATTGTCGGTTACTTGAAGCTCATCGATGACCCGCTTCACCCTGTGAATGATGATGGGACATATAACCTCTCAGAAATTCAGGCACGCGCCATCCTAGAGCTTCGCTTGCAGCGCCTCACACAAATCGGCGTTAAAGAAGTCACCGATGAACTTGAGGAACTTGCAGGAAAAATTAAGGAATACCTCGAAATTCTCGGATCACGCGAGCGCATCATGGGGATAATTTCTGACGAACTAAAAGAAGTTCGCGAACTTTTTGCAGTCCCTCGCCGTACCGAAATCGTCGACTGGTCGGGCGACATGGACGATGAAGACCTCATCGAACGCGAAGATATGGTCGTCACTGTGACATCAGGCGGCTATATCAAACGTACGCCTCTGGCAGACTTCCGTGCTCAAAAGCGGGGTGGAAAAGGTCTGTCTGGCATGCAAACCAAAGAAGAGGACGTTGTCACAAACCTTTTCGTTGCCAATACCCATACGCAACTTTTGTTCTTCACAACGGAAGGCATGGTCTACAAGCTTAAGACATGGCGCCTGCCACAAGGCTCACGCACATCCAAAGGCAAGGCAATCGTCAATATACTGCCAATTCCCCCTGGGGTTTCCGTGGCTGCGATTCTTCCGATTGATCGTGATGAGAAAGACTGGGCCGAGCTTCAGATCATGTTCGCGACATCTGCAGGTGACGTTCGACAGAACCGCCTCTCAGACTTCACAAACGTTATGCGCAACGGCAAGATAGCTATGAAACTTCCAGAGGATGGATCAGTTCATATGGTCAATGCTCGGATCTGTTCTGATCAAGATGATGTCATGCTTGTGACAAATGGGGGTCGTGCGATCCGTTTTCCGACAACGGATGTGCGCGTCTTTAACTCCCGCGCCTCTACGGGTGTGCGTGGCGTACGCCTTCAACCTGACCAACGCGTTGTTTCCATGTCAATTATTCGCCATTTTGAAGCAAGCTCAGACGAACGGGCCGCGTACCTAAAGATGCGGCGCGCTATGGCAGGCCTTGCTGATGATGCTGAAGGTGTCGACGACGAGGGGGATGCAAACGCGAGCATCTCGCAAGAGCGTTATGCGGAAATGTCAGCGCAGGAAAACCTCATTCTCACGCTTACAACAGGTGGCGCAGGCAAACTCAGCTCAAGCCATGACTATCCAGTTCGTGGACGCGGTGGTATGGGTGTTACTGCGATGGACAAGGCCATGCGCGGTGGTGATATCGTCGCTTGTTTCCCTGTGGAAATGGAGGATCAGATCATGCTGGCAACCTCAAAAGGACAATCCATTCGCGTACCTGTCGAGGGCATCTCCTTCCGCTCGCGCAGTGCAGGTGGCGTAAAAGTATTTAACACAGGCAAAGGCGAAGAGGTTGTCTCTGTCGCATGGATCGCCGATCCAAGCGATGACGAGGATACGCCTGAAGACTCTGTTGAGGAATAATGTGAAGGCTGTTCAAAATTGCACAGATACTGTGCGAAATTTTACATTGTGACACGGCGGCGAGAGCACTGGGCTCGTAACAAGTTTGTGTTACTTGTGGATTGGCCACTGGGAGCTGAATAGGCGTGCGTTTTAAATGCACGCCTTTTTTATTTTGCCAAATCAAGCAAACGTGCAAATACGCACAGTATCTTCGCGCTCGTGCCCGTATTCACAACACGCACAGTCAACTATCTCTCGTTCCACACACTCTTGGGAACGACATAAAATGACACACCAAATCAACATAGCTCTTCTAATCGCGCGCATCCTGATGTCACTTCTGTTCATCATGGCCGGCATCGGTAAACTCGGCAATGTCGAAGGCTTTGCAGGCTTTATGGCCTCTGGCGGAATTCCAGAATTTCTTGCCTGGCCAGTGATCCTCTTTGAAATCCTAGCCGGTTTTGCAATCCTTGCAGGCTTCATGACCCGCCCCACAGCTCTGGCACTTGCAGCATTCTGCGTAGCCTCTGGTCTGCTTTATCACTTTGACCCATCAGACCAAAACCAGATGAACAACCTTTTGAAGAACCTTGCACTTGCAGGCGGATACATAGCACTCGCTATCGCTGGCGCAGGTAAATTCTCTTTAGATGGCCGCAAGGGCTGAACAAAAGAGAGCTCTGCAGGACTCGACCTGCGGCGCTCTTTTCTAGCCAAACTTTCTTTCAAGATAGCCGAGCAGAGGCCCTTCGCTCGGGACCATTTCCGACGCTCTCTCAATAAGCTCAGTTGGACGATAAAGCCCGCCATGGATCTGGACCGCGTCTTTGAGCCATTCTGTCGCGCCAGAAACATTTCCTACCGCGAGCTCACTGTCCAGATTGGGTCGTGCAACGCGTAAGGCTTCATATAGACAGCCAGCGTAAACATTGCCCAACGCATAAGTCGGAAAATACCCCCAAAGCCCACAAGACCAATGCACATCTTGTAGTAGTCCGTTGGATGGCTTGTCGACAGCATAGCCAAAATCGGCTTCAAAACGACTGTTCCAAGCCTCCTCCAGGTCGCGTGCTTCAAGCTTTCCAGCAATGACATCTCGCTCCAGCTCAAAGCGGAGCATGATGTGCAAATTGTACTGAACCTCATCAGATTCTGTTCGGATGTAGCCTTTGTTCAGACGATTGACGGATCGAAAAAAGACATCCTCATTCGCCACTCCAAAGTCGCCAAAAGCGTCTTTCATCTTTCCAAAAAGCCAGCCCGTAAAGGCCCGAGAGCGTCCCAATTGGTTTTCATAAATACGGCTCTGGCTTTCATGAACGCCCAGAGAAACACCCCCGCCGAGCGGTGTGAGCAAGTGCTCTGATGCTATGTTTTGTTCATAGGTCGCGTGGCCCGTCTCATGAATCGTAGAATAGATACTTTTAAACGGATCAGTCAGTGCCGTGCGTGTCGTGATACGAACATCATCGCCTGACCCTGAAGAAAAGGGATGCACAGCCTTATCTAGACGACCCTTTTGCATGTCATAGCCAAAGGTCTTCGCCAAAGACCGTGCAAGCCGCATCTGCTTTTGCTCGTCAAACTCAAACTTGAGTTCTGGCGGTTGATCCGCGTCCATCACTTTATAGCGCAGCGCGACAAGCCTCGGACGCATCGCTGCAAACGTCGCAGCCACATCCTCGCCGCTGGTGTCTGGCTCATAGTCATCCAAAAGTGCGTCATAGGCGTCACTGCCCTGAGCGAGAGCACTGGCCTCATCACGCTTGAGCGCAATCATCTCTTCTAAAGCTGGTAAGAACGCCGCCACATCTTCCCTTTCGCGCGCGTCAGCCCAGATACGCTGTGCGCTTGAGCTGAGCTTCGCAATGGCTTCGGCAAGCTTAGCTGGAACACGCTGGCTGCGCTCAAAGCTACGGGCAATATGACGGACATTGGCTGCACATACGGGATCAAGTGTACTCGCATCGATCTTAGCAAGCCACTCCCCAATCTGTGGGTGGGTCTTTCGGGCATGGAGCACCGATTCCATCGCAGCGAACTCTTCTGCACGCTGGCCAGCGGCCTCTTCCGGCATCATTGTCTCCTGATCCCAGCCTAGACGGCCAGCAATTTGCCCCAACGCTTCTGTTTGACGCTGAAACGCCATTAACTCATCATACGCAGACATGCTCTTACCCCTCCCTGATAGAGGACGCGCGTGGGTATTGCGCCATAAAGCGCGCGCGAATTATCAAAACCCAGAGCAATGCTGCCGTCGCTTGGTGCGCAATCGCGATATGCCAAGGCGCGGCTGTGACAACCGTATAAATCCCGAGAGCAATTTGGAAAAACAGCACATAAACAGCGAGAGAGAACGCAGATTTTGTTGTGCGGTTGGCTGATTTGCGAGCCTTGAAAAAAATCATGATCGTGAATCCAAGAAGCACATAGCCAGCCATACGGTGAATAAACTGTACAAGCCCTGGGTTTTCAAAAAAGTTACGCCAGATCGGCTCGATCATCAGAGGGTTGGGCGGCACAAACTGCCCCCCCATCAGCGGCCAATCTGTGTAAGAACGACCCGCATCAATACCTGCCACCAAAGCACCTAACAATATTTGTAAAAACGCAAAATGCATCCAGCCCGTGCCCAGCGAAAAGAGTTTCGCCTCCCGCAGGCGACGTGCTTGCATCAAGTCTCTCTCGGGACGCGAGAGCAACAGCACATACCACGTGATAAATCCGATGATCACAAACGCGAGGCCAAGATGTGTTGCGAGCCTGTAGCTTGCCACATCAGTCATTGAACCTGTAAGACCAGAAGATACCATCCACCAGCCGATTGCACCCTGTAGCCCTCCGAGGCCGCCCAGAAGCAACAGTCTTGGCGTCCACCCAGTCGGAATTTGGCGGCGCAAAGCAAACCAAAGAAAGCCAACCGCCCAAACGAGCCCAACGACACGACCAAGCTGACGGTGGCCCCATTCCCACCAATAGATGACCTTGAAGTCGTGCAAATCCATCCACTTGTTTTGCAATTGGAATTCGGGGATCTGCTTGTACTTTTCAAACTCTGAAAGCCAGTGCGCCTCATTCAAAGGTGGCAGCGCGCCAGTCAGTGGACGCCACTCCGTGATCGAAAGTCCGGAATCGGTCAACCGTGTCAGTCCCCCGACAACGATCATCGCAAAAACCAAAACACCTAAGAGAATGATCCATGCTCGGATAGCAAGGCGAGCACCGCCCTGCCCCTTGTCGATCATTCCGCCCTTCGGAGCCAGAGGCGCCGTGCCCTTTTCTCCGCTCACATCCTCAAATATTGCGCGTTTTTCGGCCATGTCGTTCCTCGTTTCCTGTCGCTTGGCCTCAAACTAGGGTGCGCCTTGGTGGGCTGCAAGCGCCCTTAGTTGTCTTTGCCCCTGATAAGTTGACGCAGTGCGCCATGCAGCATTTGCACATCTGCCCGTGTCAAAGGCATACGGCTCCAGAGGTTGCGCAGATTTGTTTTCATATTCGCCGCCTTTTCAGACGGAAAGAAAAAGCCGCGTTCATCCAGCCGCTCTTCCAAATGAGTGGCCCATGCTTCAATGTCTCCTCCTGTAGCAGGGTCCCCTCCACGAGCTATTTCCATGCGCTCATGACTGATCTCTCCTTGAGCGCGACGCCACTCATAGGCAGTGAGCAGCACACATTGCGCTAGGTTGAGGGAGGGAAAATCAGGGTTCACAGGCACAGTGATCAGGGCATTGGCTCGCGCGACATCCTCGTTTTCGAGCCCTGCCCGCTCTGGTCCAAAGAGCACAGCGACTTTCTCGCCAGAGGCAAGCTTCTCTGCGGCCAGCGCCATCGCTCTCTCAGGGCTCATCACAGGCTTTGTGAGCCCCCGGATGCGTGCCGTTGTGGCAAAGACATAGGTGGTGTCCTCGAGCGCCTCGGCCAGACTATGACTCACCTGTGCCTCGTCGAGCAAACGGCCCGCTCCAGACGCCATAACAACTGCCTTTTCATTCGGCCAGCCATCGCGCGGTCCTACAACACGCATACGATCCAATCCGAAGTTCCACATCGCACGCGCAGCTGCTCCGATGTTTTCGCCCATCTGGGGACGTACAAGAACAAACAGAGGCTGCTTACCTTCGCTGGGCATAAAGAAAGTTCCTTTCGCGGTTTGCGCCGTTCTAGAAGAAAGCGTGCCCCGCGCCAAGCCAACAAACCCTGATACCCGCAAAGCCCCTTGGCCACACGAAAAAATCGCGCTAGAAGAGCGGACGCCAAATCAGGAGGCCAATATGGCACAAGACGAAACGCCACAGATCTATTTGATCACACCTCCTGATTTTGAGCTGAGCCGTTTTCCATCACAGCTAGCCTCGGTGCTGGACACCCATGAGATCGCTTGCGTCCGGCTTGCGCTTGCAAGCCATGATGAAGACACGCTCTGCCGCGCAGCTGATGCGTTGCGCGAAGTTACGATGGCGCGCGATGTCGCCTTGGTGATTGAGCGTCATATCCTGCTTGTTGAGCGTCTTGGCCTTGATGGCGTGCATCTTACTGATGGAAGCCGTTCTGTTGCGAAAGCACGCAAAGCTTTGGGTCAAGATGCAATTGTCGGCAGCTTCTGCTCTGGATCGCGCCATGATGGCATGGCCGCAGGCGAAGCAGGCGCAGATTACATCAGCTTTGGACCGATTGGCGACACCTCTTTGGATGATGGCACTCAGGCGGAATTTGATCTCTTTGACTGGTGGTCACAAGTGATCGAAGTGCCTGTGGTGGCTGAGGGGGGTCTTGATGCTGAGTTGATCGCCAAGTTTGCGCCTGTGACAGACTTCTTCGGTTTGGGGACTGAACTCTGGTCTACAGATGATCCTGTTGCGGCTTTGGCGCGCCTTCACGCGGTCATGAGCTAGGTCTCATGCATGGCCTAGCGCCGCGCATGATAAACCTCTGCCACCTCAGCAAATTCTAACGGCATACCTTTGCGAACAGCCGCTTCAGCCGCCTTCGCGAGAGCCTTACGGTCTGAAAAATCGGCAACGCGCAATGGCGTGTGGTATTTTACTGTCACGCGCCCACCACGACCAGCGGAGAGCGTTTTCAAGAGATGCGAGCCAAAATCCATATCTCCCCACCAGCCATAAAACCGTGCCGTCTCGCCAAAGGGGGCCTCATAAACAACTGTCACAGGCTGAACAAACAAACGATCGCGTAAAGGCTTCGCAAAAAAGGCCTGAAACAAAGTCGGCTTAAAAGGTAAAACGCGAAGGCCGTCTGTCGATGTCCCTTCTGGGAAGAACAAAAGCTTGTGCCCCGCCAGCAACCGCGCTTCAAATATTTCCTGCTGAAGTTTGGCCTCGCGTGGATCGCGTTTGATAAAAACGGTTCCCGTTGCCCGTGCCAGCCAACCAATTCCCGGCCAGCGCGCCACTTCAGACTTTGACACAAAGTAAACGCGCTTGCGTGCATTCAGAGTAAATATGTCAAGCCAGCTGCTGTGGTTCGCCACAACAGCTCCCGCGTCTTTCATTTGCGATCCTTCTGCACGGTGCTCCACACCGAGAATTACAAATGCGCCACGACACACAACCTGTGTTATATATGGCGTCCAAGGCCTGTTTAATCCAAACAAGGGCCGTTCAAAAAGCCTCAGAGCAAGCAGCAGCGCAAGCCCGCCAAACACTAATAGTGCGAGAAGAACAGCCCGCAGACCAACGCGTAGCCAGCCCAAGGGGCTTATCGATTTTTCTTCGGCAGGGCTATCTGACTCCCAAGTCATTGGCGACCCTGATAAATTGAGCGGCTGCGTGCGGGCATAGCTTCAGTGTCCAAAATCAGGCAGACGTCTGTTGTGTTGAAGTCTCGATCAATAAACGCCCCCTCACCCACCACACCCCCAAGCCGCAAATAGGCTTTTATCAAAGCAGGCACTTCGAGCATTGCGGTTCGACGATCAATTTTTGCTTCTGGTATCAAGTTCATGGACTGAAAAGATATTTCCAAAGCCCTGACACGCAGCGCATCTGCGGCAAGATGACGGTGATGCAAAAGAGACAGCGGCGCACTGAGTTTGTCTATGTCGGTACCATGAAAACTCGCCACTCCAAACATAAGCTCGATCTGATGCTCTTGAGCAAACTCTGCAAGCGCATTCCACAAATGAAACATCGCAGCACCGCCACGGTATGCTGGATCAAGACAAGAGCGGCCCAACTCAAGCAGCGTGCGCCCAGAATCCTTGAGCTTGCTCAGGTCATATTCACTTTCAGAGTAAAACTGCCCTGCCTGAGCAGCGCCATCTTGGTCCATAAAGCGATACACCCCAACGACATGATCAGGCGCTTTGGCACAGCGCGCTTCATCTATCAAAATCAAATGGTGACTGGCCGTATCAAACCTGTCTCGTTCAAAGCGCATGTGGTGATCCACAAGAGCCCCATCACTGCCAAGCTCTTCGACAAAAACACGATATCTCAGGCGCTGCGCGCCCAATAGGTCGGCCTCACTTTGGGCAAGTCTGATTGTAAATCGCGGCTCGCTCATGGCCCCTCATTTGCGCTAGCGGTTCTGGTGCTCTTCTAGGAGCGTGCTTGCTTGGGTGCAAGAAGAGTCATTTTTACGCGAAAGGTTAACCTTTCGGTAATCTCTATTCGTCATCTAAAACCAACACCAGTTCGACACGTGTTCCGTCAATCACAACCTTGCCCGCTTCGGGGAAGTTAATAGTGGCTTTGCCACCAATGTTGGATTGCACCTGCCCAATCCCCCAGTGGGGCATTAGCGGGTGGCGCACTCGCATACCAGGTGCCAGGATAGCGTTTAAGTCGATCATGAAGAGACGCTACAGGAAGGACAACATATGGCACAAGACCCGCTTTCACTGGCAAAACTGATCGCCTCACGCATTTGTCACGATTTGATCAGCCCTGTGGGCGCGATTGCCAATGGCATTGAGCTTGTGGCCCTTACAGGTGCCGATAGTACACCTGAGTTCGAGCTCATCTCTGACTCTGTTGCAGGCGCAAATGCCCGCATCAAATTTTATCGTGTCGCGCTCGGCATGTCCTCCGCTGAACAAAAACTAGGCCGTTCCGAAATCAGCACCATTCTCGGCGCGTTTTATAAGGGCACGCGTCTTACCTGTGCTTGGGACGTTCAAGACCACTGCACTCGCACAGAGGTTCAGGCTGCTTTTCTCGCACTCCTTTGTGTAGCAAGCGCATTGCCAACGGGAGGGCAGCTTACCGTTGAGCGTGATGATGACACCTGGAATATCTTCGCTCAGGCCAATTTAGTGCGCGCAGATGAAGCGCTATGGGCTTCTCTCGCAAGCGGTATTGCCCCTAAAACCTTAGAGCCAGCAGATGTCCAATTTGCCATGCTTCCAGAATGCGCCAGCACACTAGAGCGCCGTGTCCGTTTTGAAATTGCCGACAACAGTCTGCTGATTAGCTTCTAACTACGTACGGTTCCGTCACCATCGACAAGGTATTTAAAGCTCGTCAACTGCGCCGCCCCGACAGGCCCGCGAGCATGCATTTTTCCTGTTGCGATGCCTATTTCCGCGCCCATGCCAAACTCGCCGCCGTCGGCAAACTGGGTTGAGGCGTTGCGCATCAAGATCGCACTATCAAGCCGCTGAAAGAACCGTTCCGCTGCGCCATCATCTTCTGTCAGGATGCAATCTGTGTGGTTTGAGCCAAATTCACGGATATGTGCAATCGCCTCATCAAGGCTTCCAACAGTCTTCGCCGCGATGATCATATCAAGGTATTCACAACCCCAGTCAGATGAACTTGTAGGTATAACTCCCTCAATTGTCGAAATTTCTTTATCTCCACGCACCTCAACACCCGCCTCGAGAAGCGCTTTTATAATGCCTTGGCCGATCGTGCTCATCACATCCTTATGGATAAGCAAACACTCAGCTGCGCCGCAAATCCCTGTGCGCCGTGTTTTCGCATTCAAAATTACATTCAGCGCCTTCACAGGGTCCGCCTCTGCATCCACGTAAATATGCACGATCCCCTCAAGATGTGCAAAAACAGGCACCCGCGCTTCACGTTGTACAAGGCCAACAAGCCCCTTGCCGCCCCGCGGGACAATCACATCGATATAGTCCGTCATCGTAAGCATTTCGCTTACTGCCGCGCGCTCACGTGTTGGCACTAGCTGGATACTTTCTTCAGGCAGACCCGCCGCTTTCAAACCTGCAACGAGACAGCCATGCAAAGCACTTGAGGAATGGAAACCCTCCGATCCACCACGCAAAATCACAGCATTGCCCGCCTTGAGGCACAGAGCGCCAGCGTCTGCGGTTACATTTGGACGGCTCTCGTAAATCACACCGATCACACCGAGAGGCGTTCGCACACGACGAATATGAAGCCCTGACGGCCGGTCCCATTCTTCAAGGATCTCTCCCACAGGATCGGTCTGCCCCGCGACGGCTTTCAGCCCCTCCACAATGCTTCGCACGCGCGCTTCATCCAGCATCAGGCGGTCCATCATCGCTGGGCTCAAGCCCTTTTCAGCGCCATACGCCATATCTTTGGCATTCGCCGCGATGATCTCTTCACGCTGCGCCCAAACCGCTTCCGCCGCGGCTAAAAGCGCATCCCGTTTTTGATCTGAGCTTGCAAACGCCAGTTCCGCCGCGGCGGCACGCGCCTTTTGGCCCATCTGTTGCATCATCTCGGGAATATGTGTCATCGGATCGTAGCCTTTCAGATGGTCAGTGCCATATCGTCTCTGTGTATGAGGGCTGCTCGCCCAATATAACCAAGAATAGCCTCAATCTCGTCACTCTGATGGCCCTTGATCGCACGCGCTTCCTCGCCAGTATACCGGGCAAGCCCGTGCCCAAGCACTGCGCCGCTCGCGTCGCAAATTTCTACAGGCTCTCCACGTCCGAAGCTCCCGTTCACATCTGTCACACCCGCCGGCAAAAGACTCTTTCCTTGCGCAAGCGCTTTCGCGGCACCCGCATCAAGCAGGATACGACCCTGAGGCTTCATTGAAGCAATCCAGCGTTTACGCGCGGCCTGCGGATCGCCTTCGGCTGCAAAGAGCGTATGTGCCGCGCCCTCTTCAATTGAACTCAACGGCCGCAATGGCGAGCCTAAAGCGATAATCATCTCACAGCCTGCGCCTGTAGCCGTCTTGGCCGCCATAAGCTTGGTCTTCATTCCGCCTTTGCTCAAACCTGTTCCCACATCCCCTGCCATCGCTTCAATTTCGGGAGTGATCTTTTCTACACGATCAAAGCGCGTTGCCGAAGGGTCCAGCGCGGGGCTTGCAGTATAAAGCCCGTCAATATCACTCAAGAGGACTAAAAGGTCCGCGCCGACCGTGACAGCCACCTGCGCTGCCAAACGGTCGTTGTCACCATATCGTATTTCATCTGTTGCGACGGTGTCGTTCTCGTTCACAATCGGTACAACACCAAGGCTCAATAGCTGCTCAAGTGTGGCGCGGGAGTTCAGGTAGCGGCGCCGGTCAGCACTGTCTTCCAGCGTCACAAGAACCTGACCTGTAATGATCCCATGTGGCTGCAAAACTTCTTCATAAGCGCGCGCAAGACGAATTTGTCCAACAGCCGCTGCCGCCTGTGACTGCTCCAAAGCAAGCTCCGCAGGTGGCAAACCAAGCACCCCGCGTCCCAAAGCGATAGAACCAGACGATACCAGAACAACATCTTGCCCCCGTGCCTTCATCCGAGCAACATCTTCTGCGAGGCTCACAAGCCAGTCCGCTTTTAGTCCGCCAGCTGCAGGATCAACCAACAGGGCCGAACCAATCTTAACAACAATGCGCCGTGCTTTGCTTAGGGCTGCCATGGCTCCGCCTCCATGCCGAGCGCTG
>NZ_JAQWYD010000039.1:0-13461 GCF_029254145.1 Lentibacter sp. | reverse complement strand
TCAAGGCACATGTAATCACTCACCTTACCAATCGCCGAGAAGGCCGCCTTACGGCCCGCCCAGATGCGACCCGCCTCGTCAGCACTTGTGGCTTTGCGAAATTCAACAGGGTTGTGTTGTTTGGCAATCTCGTGAATGAGGCCCAGCTGATGTTCAATCTCGGCCTCGCTGCCTTCCACTTCTACAATCAGAAGCGCCTCGCAGTCAGGATATCCCGCACGGGCATAATCTTCGCAGACACCAATCAGCATACGGTCCATAAACTCGATCGCCACAGGCAAAATACCCGCCTTGATAATGTCAGAGACACAAGCCCCCGCGACTTCATTGCTGTCAAATCCGATCAGCACCGGCTGCGCGCCCTCGGGCTTGTGCAAGATGCGCAGCGTGGCTTCCGTGACAACGCCAAGTTGCCCCTCACTGCCGCAAATAAGGCCCAGCAAATCAAGCCCACCCGCGTCCAAATGTGTGCCACCGATCTCGACGATCTCTCCATCCATCATCACCATGGTGACACCCATGAGATTGTTAGTCGTCACCCCATATTTCAGGCAATGCGCGCCACCTGAGTTCATCGCGATGTTGCCCGCAATCGCACAGGCAAGCTGGCTCGACGGGTCGGGCGCATAGAAAAAGCCTTCGCCCTCCACGGCCCCGGTGACAGAGAGGTTCGTGCGCCCTGTTTGCACGCGAATAACGCGGCTGGCAAAGTCTGTCTCCAGAACAGCATTCATACGGCTCACACCCAAGATCACACTGTCCGCCGTCGGCATAGCGCCTCCCGCAAGAGACGTTCCAGAGCCGCGCGGCACAACAGGCACATTCATCTCGTGGCAAATTTTCAACGCCGCCGCGACCTCGGCAGTCGTACGCGGCAAAAGTGCAAGCATCGGCGGGCAGCGATAGGCCGTAAGCGCGTCACACTCATAAGCCTTGAGCGCTATATCCTCGGCAATCACCCCATCCTTACCCAATGCAGCCGTCAGTCGTTCGGTCAGCTGGGCCTTTTTGGCGAGCGTAACGGGGTTAGGTGCTGGCATTTGCATGAGGCATCTCCTGAATTGGTAAAAGAATATTACCAATTGGGGTAAAACTCAAGCGATTCCTTCAATCCTGCGGTATTTCCTCGCGGTTTCACACAAAAATGTGTCGTGAATTTCAGCCACAGCAGTGATACCTCGGGCGTATGATCAAGCAGTTTGTTCTCCTCTCCGCGCTCACAGCGGGCACAGCCGCTCTCGCAGACGCCCCGACCATCACAAAGGTCGAGGCTTCGCGCGCGGGTATGGGCTGGCGCTTTGACGTCACACTCGCGCACCCCGACACAGGCTGGGACCATTACGCCGACGGCTGGGAGCTCATCGATGAGGCAGGCAACCAAATCGCATATCGAGAACTCATGCACCCCCATGTCGAAGAGCAGCCTTTCACCCGCTCTCTGCGCAATGTGATGCTGCCTGACGGCCTGCGCACCCTATGGGTCCGCGCCAAATGTTCTCAGAATGGCTGGAGCACGAATGTATTCGAGGTGATGCTCGCGCCCGAATGAGGAACGCGGCATATGTGTTCTGATCGCAAAATTGATCTTGCCTAGACCATCATCCACTCCTGAAATGAAGCGCGGTAGCAAAGCTGCGAGGCGATATCTCGGCTCCGTGCAGCAAGCCCCACGTTTTGTCCGGACCATAGCCATCAAAAGGAGCTGGCTCCTTTGTCCAGTTTCTTGCAAAATCTCCCTTCGAAACAGCCTAGGCAACTGGCCGTCGACTGGATCAGATTTGCAAAGCAAATCCAAACCTAGCTTTCTAACTCCGCCAAAATCGCTGCACTGTCCGCCCCTCGCAAAGGCGAGCGCGGCGGAGCCCAATCGCCCTGATCTCTAAAGCGCGGCGCAGGTGCAGCTTGCAGTACGCCTTCAACCTCATACCAAGCGTTCCGGGCATGGTTCATTTCATGGTGGCGCGCTTCATCAGGAGACAAAACAGGCGCCACACAAGCATCTGTCCCAAGGAAAATCACCGCCCAAGCATCACGAGTCTTTGCCTTGAAAATCTCTGCAAGACGCTCAGTCAAAAGAGGCCAAAGCACTTTATCATACTGGCGTTGAAATTCCGCATCGCCTTCTAAGTCCAGTATCTTCAAAAGCTCAGCATAAAACTGTGGCTCAAGGCTCTGTACTGAAAGATAGCCGCCGCAGGCGCACTCATAGGTGCGGCTCCAATGCGGTCCGTCAAGCAACCCCTGCCCACGCGCTTCAGGCATTCCCCCACCTTGGCGCAGGGCCATCAACAGGTTCATCATATGCGCCGAGCCATCATAGATCGCCGCATCAACAACAGTGCCCTGCCCCGAGGTTTTCGCCTGCAATATCCCTGCAAGCACGCCGCTCACCAAATACATCGCCCCGCCGCCGATATCGCCGACAAGCGTTGCGGGCGATACGGGCGCATCTTGGGGAGCGCTACTATACCAAAGCGCGCCAGACATCGCGATGTAATTCAAGTCATGCCCAGCCGCATGTGCCAGAGGCCCGCTCTGCCCCCAGCCCGTCATACGGCCAAACACGAGCATCGAGTTCACGGCGTGGCAAGCCTCAGGCCCGAGGCCAAGCCGTTCCATCACGCCAGGTCGGAACCCCTCAATCAATGCATCTGCGCGCGCGACGAGCTTCATAAAGACGGCCTTGTCGTCAGCGTCCTTCAGGTCAAGCTCGATTGACCGTTTTCCACGATCAAGAACAGAACGCTCAGGTATACCAGGGGCTGTATTGCCGCCCTTACGATGCACCACGATCACTTCGGCGCCCATATCCGACAGCAGCATACCTGCAAAAGGCGCAGGTCCGAGCCCCTCGACTTCAACAATCCTAACGCCTTGCAAAACGCCCATAACTCACCTCCTGTTTTCTCAGCAACTCTAGCGCGCGCAGCACAAAAGAAAACCGCCGCCTCATCTCTGGGGCGGCGGTTTGAGATTGTTTGCGCTGATCAGAAATTCAACGAGATATCGCGATGGACCGAGCTACATGATGACATGAACAGAGCGGCCTCGCGGCTCAACCCGTCCTGGCTGCGCAGCCCAAGCGTGCTGCGAATGCTTTCAAGATAGGCTTCAAGCTCTGGCTTCAGGCTCTCGGCCTTCACCCGCCAAGATTTTTGAGCCTCAAACTCAGCCACAGCATCGTCAAACTCCGAAAGCGCTTTCTCACGATCAAACCGCTTAATCGTAAGAGCGCGGCGCGCCTTACCAAGAGCTGATTTCACATCGCCTGCGCCATCGACATCAGCGAACTTGTCTTCCAACGCCTTGACCGTGTCTTCACCAGCCTCATCCGTTTCAGCAACCGTCTCAATAAAGCCACGCATGGCGCGCAACTCACCTTCAAGTGCGGCAAAAGCCTCGTTTGCTTCCAATGTTGCCAAAGCTTCACTCGCAGCTTCCCAAGCATTGTCCGCATTGCGCTGATACGTTGAGCGTGCGCGCTGCTCGGTCGTTGTCAGCTTTGCAAACTCGTCATGCACAGGTTCCCATGTGTCAGGAATTTCAGCTTTGAGATGCTCTACTTCAGCCAGCATTTCTTCGCGCTTGGCCTCAAGACGCGCGCGGCGCTTTGCCTGCTCTTCGTCTTTCATGCGTCCTGTCATGACACGAATATCCTCAGCTTCTTCTTCAAGCTTGCGAATTTCCTTTTCTACCTTACGCACAAGAATCTGCTTGGGTCGATAGACGACAGCCGCTTCTTCAATCAACACTTCCGTGTCAAAAGCGGTCTGCAATTGCACGAAAGCTTCAGGAGCGGAGGCAAAACCTGCTGCAAGATCTTTTGCCAAGCCCTTAGGAAGCCCAGACAAGTCAATCCCTTGAGCTCGCGCAATGGCTTGCTCCAGCTCTGCGCCGTTGGTCGCGAGTTGCTCACCAACATACTCCTCAAGGCAATACTGCATCTTCGGATTGCGCGGGGGTGGCGCATTCTCCGAAAGGAAGGACACGCGATTTGGCAAATAGTTCACTAGCGGCGGATACAGCCCAACAACGCCAAGAGCCAAAAGCTGCAAGCTGATGAAGGCAATAACACCTTTATACATCTGCATAGTTTTGACGGTAGCAGGCGCAACGCCCCGCAAATAGAACAGCGCAAAGCCGAACGGCGGCGTCAAGAAGCTGGTCTGGATATTCAAGCCAATCATAACACCAAGCCATACAGCGGTAATGTTTGCACTCGGATCCGCCAGCAGAATAGGCGCAACGATTGGCACGACAACCACGGCAATCTCGATAAAGTCGAGGAAGAAGCCAAGGATGAAGATCACCAGCATCACGATAATAAACTGTGTCCAGAACCCGCCTGGCAGAGAGTTGAGGAACTCGCGCACAAGCTCCTCCCCGCCAAAGGCGCGGAAGGCAGAGGTCAGCATCGCAGCGCCGAGCAGAATGATAAAGACAAGCGAAGTCGTCTTCGCTGTTTCCATCATAACGCCGTCAAGCGTCCCATCAGTGCGGAACACCCGCCAGCCACTCCATGCAACCGCAACAATCATCAGCACCGAAGCAATGATACCCAGTGTGATACCAAACTGGTCTTCCGGCGTATCAATCGACTTGATGTTCATTTCGTAGTTGCCGAGCACATAAGCCAGCATGAAAAGCGCAACCAATCCGAGGATCGCAGGCACAAATGTCAGCTTCCTGTTGTTGCCATCATAGAGTCTGTAACCCGCCATCACCATCGCACCCGCAGCACCGATAGCACCCGCTTGGTTCACAGTCGCAACGCCCGTGATGATAGAGCCCAGAACAAGGAAGATAAGTGTGAGCGGTGGAATAAGCGTAATCGCAACTGTCCCCCAGAAAGTGCGGTCAAACTTACCTTCCACTTTCACGGCAGGCGCCGCAGACGGTTTGAAGTAAGCATAAATCAGGATGTAGAGCATGTAGATCAGAACAAGCAGAAGGCCTGGGACAAGCGCACCAAGGAACATCTCGCCCGCTGAAGTGGATGACACGTCAAAGTTTGACGGCATGGAAAGTTCGCCAGTTGATGCCTTGTGAAGCGCCTTGCGCGTCGTGCTGGCTTGGTCTGTCGCGCTCGCAAGCTGGTCAGCAAGGATGATCAAAACGATCGAGGGCGGAATGATCTGCCCCAACGTTCCCGACGCGGCAATCGTGCCCGTCGCAAGCGAAGGCGAATAGTTGTTGCGCAACATCGCAGGCAAGCTGATCAGACCCATCGCCACAACTGTCGCGCCTACAATCCCCGTTGTCGCGGCCAACAGCGCGCCCACAAAGACAACAGAAATCCCAAGGCCGCCAGGTACGGGGCCAAAAAGCTGTGCCATAGTCACAAGCAAGTCTTCAGCAATTTTTGAGCGCTGAAGCATAATGCCCATGAAGATAAACAGAGGAATCGCAATCAGCGTATCTCGTTCAACCTCCCAGAAAACCCCTCTGAGGTTTGTCACCCCGGCAGAGAGCCACTGCTGCGGCCCGCCTGTGTGGAAATAGGCGCTCGCATCCCCTGAGAACACCAGCCCCGCAAGACCAGCAAGAGAAATGGTTATGATCGCCGATCCGGGCAACGCAAACGCCACGGGGAAACCCGAGCCAAGAGCGGCAGCCATCGTGATCAGCAATACGGCGAGAAAGAATAGTTCCATTGGTGTCGCTCCTCAGTGGCCAGTTGGTGTGACGAGGCGGTGCCCCAGCTCGTCGCGCTTGTCAGCCACGGATTCAAGAAAATAGCTCACAAACTGGATGAGCATCGTAATAGCAAAAATGCCGAGAAAGGCCGCCATCTGATATTTGATATACATGCCGGTTGGGCCGGATTGCGTAATCTCAAGGTTCATCACAGGTGAGTTGATGATCGAGGTCTTGCTGCCAAGACCAATGATGATAATCACCCACGCCGTCGACATACCTAGAATGATCGAGCCCCAAGCATTCACAAAACCCTTCTTGGTCTTGCCAAAGCCAGCATAAAGAACGTCGACACGCACATGGCCGTCTTCAAACAAAGTGTAAGCACTGGCAAACAGGAAAAGCCCCGCATACCAATAGCGCACAA
The DNA here is from genome assembly GCF_029254145.1 of Lentibacter sp. Classification (GTDB taxonomy): domain Bacteria; phylum Pseudomonadota; class Alphaproteobacteria; order Rhodobacterales; family Rhodobacteraceae; genus Lentibacter. The sequence continues at coordinate 7,397 of NZ_JAQWYD010000039.1, read as the reverse complement.
GGTCACCCATCAAGGCTTGCTCGTATGAAAACACAAATCGCGAGAGAACAATGCCAAGCATCGCCACGACGATGAGCAGTGCCAACCAGTGAAAGCCGACGCCGCGATGCCAAAATGCAATCAGAGCGCCAAGGATCATAAGTGGAAAGTGAACCATCGGCCCAAGAAACTGCGAGCGGCCCATGTTAATGACCATTTCATCGCTCAAAATGCCGTTGAAGAACCCTTCGACCCGCGCGATCCCGATACCTGCGTCGGCAAAGCCCGTTAGAACGATAATCCAGAAACAAGCCCGAATGAGATAGGCATTGAACCCGTGGATTTTCATCGCATCCCAGCGCAATGATGTTTCAGGAGAGCGCAGCACATAGCCTATGCCCCCGCCGACCCCCAGAAGCGTGATCAGAAGCGGGACCCAAATCAGGCTGCCAGCACTTCCATTCATCGCGTCTGCAAGATTGGGATATCCCCAGCCGATATTCAGAATATTGATCACAAGGAAGGCCGCCAAAAAGCCGAGCATCCCCCAAGCAAAGGAGCGCGGAAGAAGCGCCGGTGCTCCCCCAGTGCGCGATAGATCTGCTGCAAAAGCCATAAGGTTATCTGCCTCCCCTAAACAGCGCTAGCCTCAAGAGCGTTTTGCTCGAAGCACAGCATGCTGTGAAAACTGTCGTGCTATTATGCAGAGCGGGGCCAAAAGGCCCCGCTCCAGTATCGCTTGCGCTGGCTTAGATGATGTCCAGAACGCGGTTACGCTGGTTGATAAACGTACCCTCGAAGTTGGCCATAAACGTGCCGTACTCGACCAGTTTCGCTTGGAAGCTGTCGTCGATACGTGCAGCAAGTTCAGAGTGCGCACGAGTGTCGGCAAACACTTCTGCAGCCGCTTCGCCCATTGCATCCCAGATGTCGTCGTTGAACGCACGAACTTGTACGCCGTGGTCGTTGACGAGCTTGGAAAGGAACTCACCGTTTTTAGAAATAGCTTCTTCGTGTGAAGCTGCGAGCTCTTCGTTACATGCTGCTTCAATAACAGCTTGCTCATACTCGCTGAGGCCGTCCCAGAAGGCTTTGTTCATGCCGAAGGCAAGACCGCCGCCTGGCTCGTGCATACCGCCAGTGTAGTAATACTTGGCGGCTTCATAGAACTTCATGAAGTAGTCGTTGTACGGACCAACCCACTCTGTTGCTTCGATTGAGCCTGATACGAGGTTTTCATAGATCTGGCTGCCTGGAAGCGAAACAGTCGATGAACCCATTTTTGTCAGAACCTGCCCGCCAAGACCTGGCATACGCATTTTCAGGCCTTTAAAGTCGTCTGGGCTTTCCATCTCTTTGTTGAACCAACCGCCAGCTTGCGTGCCTGTTGAGCCGCATGCGAGCGCTTTCAGGCCGTAGCTGCCTGACAGTTCGTCCCAAAGCTCTTGGCCGCCGCCAAACTTGATCCAAGCATTCCACTCAGGTGTGCTCATGCCAAATGGAACTGACGTGAAGTAAGCGAAGCCTGGGTGCTTACCTGTCCAGTAGTAGTCCGCGCCGATGTAGGCTTGGCTGTTGCCTGATGATACTTCGTCAAAGCTGTCAAATGCGCCAACGCGCTCGCCAGCTGCAAAGTACTCAACATTGAATGCGCCATCGCCGAGCTCGGCGATACGAGCAGCAAGACGCTGAGCTGACGTACCCAGACCCGGGAAGTCCCGTGGCCATGTCGATACGATTGTAAGCTGCTTACCGCCCTGAGCGATAGCTGCCGGTGCGGCGAGTGCCGTTGCACCAGCGCCGATAGCAGCGCCTTTCAGAAATTTACGACGATCCATATTTATCCTCCACGTTCGATATGGTTATGTTTTTTGAACAGCACCGATCTCTATCGGTTCCCCTCCATACGTGATTACTAAGCAAGTCGAGATAGATTACAACGAAAATTTCGGCAGATTGGTAACATTACTTTACCAAAATGCCTAATTTTTAGTCGAAACCCCTCAAAACAAGATAGAACGGGTAAGAATTGGTAAAGTGGTATAACAGAAGCATTTTCTGACGCAGCGGCAACCGAGCACCTCGCATCCGAATCACGGCACGCTTGATGCCGCTATTGCCCAGTTAAACTGGTCCGCCGTTTCCACAGCACAGGGCCGAACAGACCGCAGACGTTTGAGTGCAGCATCAGGCGCTTCCCCCGCCTCGATCATCAGCCTGAGCGCCGCCATGCCAGAGCGGCCGCAGCCCCCCTTGCAATGCACGATCACGCGCCCACCGCCCTTCAGAGCAGCGCGCGCCATTGCGCTCACTTCAACCCAATGAGCCAGCGCCTCGTCTGATGGAACACCATAATCCATTACAGGCAAATGCGCCCAACGGCAGCCAAGCCCCTGCACGTCATAGCCAAATTGGCTCGCGCCCACATCTTCAAGCTCAGCATCCGTGACCATCGTCAAAACCAGACTCGGCTTGAATTCGCCAAAGCGCGCAAGATCGCCTTTTAAGTCGCCCCCACGTCCCGGAAGAGAAGCAATCGCCAATGTCCCCTCGCCCACCGTAAGGGCAGCAATCTCCAGCTCCGCCATTTCAGAGCCGTTCCCTGCCAAAAGTATCACATTGGCGCGCATCACCCGTTTCGAACCCCAGTGCAAACCAGTGCTGACGCTGCTCGCTTGTGCCGTGGGTAAAGGTGTGCGGCTGCGGCACGCGCCCAGCGCGGCGCTGAAGGGTATCATCGCCAATTTGCTTGGCAGCATTGAGTGCCTCTTCTAGGTCCCCCGGCTCAAGCGCTCCCTCAACAGCCCGTGCCCAGACGCCACTGAGGCAATCCGCCTGAAGTTCGAGCCGAACCGTCAGCAGGTTTGCCTCGGTCTGCCCGACAGCTTGGCGCCGCTGGTTCACCTGCGGCAGAATTCCGAGCTCGTTTTGCACATGATGCGCAACCTCGTGAGCAATCACATAAGCCGCCGCAAAGTCACCCCTTGCTCCAAGTTGCTGGCTCATCGTTGCGAAAAACTCCGTGTCGAGGTAGGCCTTTTTGTCCGCAGGGCAATAGAAAGGCCCCGTTGCGCCGCTCGCATCTCCGCATGGGCTTTGCGTCACACCCGAGTAAAGCACCATAACCGGCGGCTCATAAGCGCGCCCTGTGAGTTCGGGAAATTTATCAGTCCAGACCATCTCAGTTGTCGCCAAAACGCGGGCAGCAAATTCGCCCGCTTGCACTTCTTGTGGCGTGAGTTCACGTGCCTCATCGTTCTGTCCGTATCCCGCCTGTTCTTGCAGCAAAGGCGATACGTCGATCCCCGCGAAATATCCAATTGCCAAGATAAGAAGCAAACCAACAGCGCCAATCCCTGCGCCCCTGCCAGCGCCGCCTCGGCCCCGCCTGTCTTCCACATTGCGGCTTCCCCGCACGCCCCTTAGTCGCATTGCAAATCCCCCAACTCGTCAAGCTACGCCCAGATTGACGCATTTGAGCGTCTCTGCCAAGCGCCGCCTTGTCTTGGCCCTTATTCCAAGACAAGCGCTAGACCTCGGGCCCCTGCGCCGCTACCTTGGCCCAGCTTCGAATCTGACAAGGCATACCATGAGCGATACTCCACAGACAGGCTATCAGGTTCTCGCGCGTAAATATCGCCCCGAGACTTTTGTTGATCTCGTCGGCCAGGAGGCGATGGTACGCACGCTCAAAAACGCGTTTGCCGCAGATCGCATCGCGCAAGCTTTCATCATGACAGGGATCCGTGGAACGGGCAAAACAACAACAGCCCGCATCATCGCCAAAGGCATGAACTGCATTGGCCCCGATGGAACAGGCACGCCCACAACCGAGCCTTGCGGCGTCTGCGAGCACTGCACCGCCATCATGGAAGGCCGCCATGTCGACGTCATGGAAATGGACGCCGCCTCCCGCACTGGCGTCAATGATATCCGTGAAATCATCGACTCTGTCGCTTATCGTGCAGCCTCTGCCCGCTACAAGATTTACATCATCGATGAGGTGCACATGCTGTCCACCTCGGCCTTCAATGCGCTCCTCAAGACACTCGAAGAGCCGCCCGCACATGTGAAGTTTATCTTCGCGACAACGGAAATCCGTAAAGTCCCTGTGACCGTGCTTTCCCGTTGCCAGCGCTTTGACCTGCGTCGCATCGAACCCGAAGACATGATCGCCATGCTCCGCCGTATCGCTGACAGTGAGCAGGCCGAAATAGCCGATGACGCCCTAGCCCTCATCACCCGCGCTGCCGAAGGCTCCGCGCGCGATGCAACGTCGCTGCTTGATCAAGCCATCAGCCATGGCGCAGGAGAAACAACGGCCGATCAAGTCCGCGCCATGCTTGGCCTTGCAGATCGTGGTCGCGTCATGGACCTTTTCGAAATGGTCATGAAAGGCGATGCCGCAGGCGCCTTGACCGAGCTTTCCGCGCAATACGCTGATGGCGCCGATCCCATGGCCGTTCTACGCGATCTCGCCGAGCTCACCCATTGGGTCAGCGTCGTGAAGATCACACCAGACGCGGCCAATGATCCAACGATTGGCCCCGATGAGCGCGCCCGCGGTCAAGGCTACGCCGAAGGCCTCGGCCTGCGCGTTCTCGCCCGCATGTGGCAAATGCTGCTCAAGTCGCTCGAAGAAGTCGCCCATGCGCCCAACACCATGATGGCCGCCGAAATGGCAATCATCCGCATGACCCATGTGGCCGATCTGCCCACGCCAGATGAACTTGTGAAAAAACTCGTCGACGCGACCCCGCCGCCCAGTGGCCCGTCAGGTTCTCCCCCCACAGGGGGCGGCAACGGCGGCGGCGCAGGCTTCAGCCAGAGCACGCAAGCAGTCGCACGCTCAAGCGCAGGCGGATCAGGGGCCTCTGGCGGCGCAACAGCTCTGGCGCAAGATGCGCTGGAAGCGCTCTCGCGCTACCCCACGTTTGATCATGTGGTCGAGTTGATCCGCGCCAACCGCGACGGCAAGCTCTTGATGGATGTTGAAGCTGGTGTGCGCCTCGTTGCCTACCAGCCTGGCCGGATCACGTTTGAGCCGAGCCCCAAAGCCCCCGCCGATCTGGCCAACCGGCTCGGCCAACGCCTGCAAGGCTGGACGGGCAACCGCTGGGCCATTACCCTCGTCAATGAAGACGGCGCCGAAACCATCGAGGAGCGCCGCACCGTAGGCGAGCGCGCCCGCGAAGCCGAGGCGCGCGCACACCCGCTTGTCTCCGCTGTGTTTGAAGCCTTTCCCACCGCCAAAATCCTGAGCATCCGCAGCGAAGCCGACATCGCCGCCGAAGCCCAAAGCGAAGCCCTACCAGAAGTGGAAGACGAATGGGACCCTTTCGAAGAAGACTGAGCCTTACGCTCCTAATCAGTATCATGGCCAGCCCAGCGCTGGCCGAAGTCTGCGACAAAGAACGCCCCGACTGGGACGGTATTCCCGTCACCCTTGAAAGCGAAGCGCTCGCTCTCTTCCTGTCCCCCCCAGGACTGTTCCTTCTCGGTGCGCTCGGGGTCGCCGTGCTCTTCCGCCACGCCATGGGTGCCGCCATTGTCGCGCTGCTCTGGTCGTTCTTCATCTCGTTCATCGTCTGGCCTGATCCCACAGGCCTGCGGGGCGCGCGCATTTCCGAAGGCTGCGAAGCCCAGCCCACACTCTTTCTCGTCGCCTCAGCTGCGCTCTGCCTCGCCGCCGTCATATACACCGCGCGGCGCGAAAAAAGGCTCTGATCCATGCACACATCTCCGCTTCATCCCGACTTCGGCCTGACAGTTCACGATATCGATCTGCGAGACGTAACAGAGGCCGACGGCCTCGCAAGCGTCCGCCTTGTCTGAAACGCGCGATCAGTTCTTCGTCGAAGCCCACCTCGTGTTTGAGCGCGCAGGTCAGCTGCTCATGCTCTTGCGCCAGAACACGGGCTATATGGATGGTCACTGGGGGCTCGTAGCGGGCCATGTCGATGCGGGCGAAACCTTCCGCGAGGCCATGGCGCGTGAGGCCTTCGAGGAGGCAGGGCTCAGGCTCGTGCCCGATCAGCTTCGCCTTGCGCATATCATGCATCGCAAATCAGATAGCGAGCGCGTCTCCCTCTTCTTCACATCCGATTCCATAACAGGTGAGCCGCAAAATATGGAGCCTGAGAAATGTGCAGCCCTTATATGGCAGCCGCGCGCCACACTACCAGACACGACAATTCCATATATTCGCGCCGCCCTCGACAACATAGCCGAAGGCAGCCAATACTCAGAATTCGGCTGGTAGCTTGCCCCGCCACGCAATGCCGCCTATCTAAAGACAACAGTGACCCTCAAGGAGACAGAGATGCTTAAAGGACTTGGCCAGCTCGGCGATATGGCGGGCATGATGAAAAAAGCGCAAGCGATGCAAAAGCAGATGGAAGAGCTGCAAGACGACCTACACAATCTCATGGTCACAGGCCAAAGCGGTGCAGGCCTTGTCACAGCCACCTGCTCCGCAAAAGGCGAGCTCAAAGGCCTTGATATCGACCCGTCAATCTTCAACCCCGACGAAAAAGAAGTCGTCGAAGATCTGATCCTCGCCGCAATCAAAGACGCCCAAGCCAAGGCCAGTGAAAAGGCTCAGGAAGAAATGGCCCGCATCACAGAAAGCCTCGGGCTGCCCAAAGACATGAAGCTGCCGTTCTAAATCCCCCTCTTCCTCTTTCTAAAAATATACTGGGGGTCAGGGGGCAGAGCCCCTGGCCTTCCCCCCAAAGAAAGCCCCGCATGAGCAACTCCACCCGCGACATCGATGCGCTGATCGAGCTGATGGCAAAACTGCCCGGCCTTGGCCCGCGCTCTGCCCGCCGGGCCGTACTGCATCTCATCCGTAAGCGCGCGCTTTTGCTCATGCCATTGGCCGATATGATGCACGCCGTAGCCGTCACAGCCCGCGAGTGTTTGCGCTGTGGCAATATCGGCACGACAGATATCTGCGATATCTGCACCTCGCCCAAACGTGCGACAGGTGAGATTTGCGTCGTTGAAGACGTAGCCGATCTATGGGCCATGGAGCGCTCTGGCGTTTTCAAGGGCCGCTATCATGTACTTGGCGGAACACTCTCGGCGCTTGACAGCGTTGGCCCTGAAGATCTGCGCATCCCCCAGCTCGTCACACGGCTAGACAGCGAAAACATCACCGAGGTGATCCTTGCCGTCGGCGCAACAATCGATGGCCAGACCACGGCCCATTACATCGCTGATCAGCTTCAAGGCAGCGTTAAACTCACCTCTCTCGCCCAAGGCGTCCCGATCGGCGGTGAGCTAGACTACTTGGACGACGGCACAATCACTGCCGCCCTCAACGCGCGCAAAGAGATGTGATTGACAGAGCGAGCTCTGTCACAACGCTTCAAGTTCGCTATGCTCTGCCACAAATGGAAGGGCCGCCCCGAGGC
>NZ_JAQWYD010000035.1:0-15112 GCF_029254145.1 Lentibacter sp. | reverse complement strand
TGATACACTCATGCGCCACTCGTCCTTGGCGACCTTTGTAAAGCACATCAAATGCCCCTTCGAGCCGCTTGGCGATGTAGTTCGCGTTGAGAATCGCGACGCGCGTAGCCTGCGTCAGCCCCTCACCGCCCATCATGAGCACATAGGCCCAAGAAATCGGCAAGATCGAGGGTGACCCGTAAGGAGCTCCGCTCACAGGCCCTGCACTGCCGCCTGTCTCGGGATGACCAGGAAGATGCGGCACAAGATGCGCTTTGACACCGATCGGCCCCATGCCTGGACCGCCGCCGCCATGCGGGATGCAGAAGGTCTTGTGCAAGTTGAGGTGGCTCACATCGCCGCCCAGATCGCCAGGCTTTGAAAGGCCCACCATTGCGTTGAGGTTGGCGCCGTCAATGTAGACCTGCCCACCATGGTTATGTGTGATTTCGCAGACTTCTTGCACAGTCTCTTCGAAAACCCCGTGTGTGGAGGGGTATGTAATCATACAGCCCGCAAGGTTGTCCTTGTGCTCCTCGGCCTTGGCGCGGAAGTCCTCAAGATCAATATCGCCATTCTGAGCCGACTTGATCACAACAACTTTCCACCCCACCATCTGGGCGCTGGCAGGGTTTGTCCCATGTGCACTCATCGGAATGAGGCAAACATCGCGGTGACCTTGACCTTGCGCCTCGTGATACTGCGCAATCGTGAGAAGACCCGCATATTCGCCCTGCGCGCCAGAGTTCGGCTGCATCGACATCCCGTCATAGCCCGTGATGTCGCAAAGCTTGGCGCTCAGGTCTTCAAGCATTTCGGCATAGCCAAGCGCTTGGTCCTTTGGCGCAAACGGATGCATCATCGAAAATTCGCGCCAGCTCACAGGCATCATTTCTGCCGCCGAGTTGAGTTTCATGGTGCAAGAGCCCAGCGGGATCATCGCGCGATCCAGCGCCAGATCACGGTCCGACAAGCGGCGCATGTAGCGCATCATCTCGGTCTCGGCGCGGTTCATGTGAAAGATCGGGTGCTGCAAATATGAGCTCTCGCGATGCATATCTTCTGGCACGCGGTATTCTGGTGCAAACTCATTATCCTTGCGTTCAATCCCGAAGGCGCGCCAAACGGCTTCGACAGTTTCAGGCCGCGTCGCCTCATCGAGCGCAATACCGACACGGCTCTCGCCCACAGCACGCAGATTGACACCCTCATCCAGCGCCGATTTCATCACAGCGGCCTGAAGCGGCCCCACATCGACAGTGATTGTATCAAAAAAGCTTTGCGGATCGACTTTAAAGCCTGCAGCCTCAAGCCCCTTGGCCAACCGCACGGTCTTGCGGTGAATACGTTGCGCAATCGCCTTAAGACCTTCGGGGCCATGAAAGACCGCATACATAGACGCCATCACAGCCAGCAAAGCCTGAGCTGTACAGACGTTGCTCGTGGCTTTCTCGCGGCGGATATGTTGCTCGCGGGTTTGCAAGCTGAGCCGATAAGCGCGGTTGCCGTGACTGTCCACTGACACACCGACAATCCGCCCTGGCAAAGCGCGCTTATAGGCGTCTTTACATGCCATATAAGCCGCGTGCGGTCCACCATACCCCATCGGAACACCGAAGCGCTGCGTGTTGCCCACGGCAATATCTGCGCCCATCGCACCTGGCTCTTTGAGCAGCGTGAGCGAGAGCGGGTCCGCAGCCACAATACCGATCGCCTTATGCTCGTGGAGTGCTCCGATATGGCGCGTGAAGTCACGCACATGGCCATATGTGCCTGGGTATTGGAACAGCGCGCCAAACACTTCGCTTGCATCCATCTTGTCAGGGTTGCCGACAATCACTTTAATGCCGAGCGGTGCCGCGCGGGTCTTCACCACAGCAATATTCTGAGGATGACAGTCGCGGTCTACAAAGAACGCCTTCGCCTTTGATTTCGCCACACGCTGCGCCATGGTCATCGCCTCGGCGCAAGCGGTTGCTTCGTCCAACAGCGAGGCATTGGCCACATCAAGCCCCGTCAGATCCGTCACCATCGTCTGGAAGTTCAGAAGCGCCTCTAGGCGGCCTTGGCTGATCTCTGGCTGATAGGGTGTGTAGGCCGTATACCACGCAGGGTTTTCGAGAATGTTGCGCTGGATCGCGGGTGGCGTCACTGTGCCGTGATAGCCCTGCCCGATGAGAGAACGCAGCACCTTGTTCTTACCCGCTGTAATCCGCATGCGGTGTAACATTTCACGCTCTGACAAAGGCTTGCCAAAATCGAGCGGCTTTGCTTGGCGGATGCTCTTGGGAACAGTCTGATCAATCAACGCCTCAAGGCTCGTAACACTGAGCACCTTGAACATTTCGTTCATCTCTGCAGGGCTCGGCCCGATATGGCGACGGTTGGCAAAATCATACGGCAAATACTCGGTCGGGGTGAACGGCATAACATCCTCCAAGGGGCAAAGCCCTGCTTTTTCTTTCTAAAAATATCCGCGCCGCAGGCTCCCCACGGCGCGACAGGCTCAGCCGACGAATTTCTTATACTCGGCTTCGTCCATATAGTCGTCCATAGGGCTCAGATCGGAGGGCTTCATCTTGAAGAACCACGCATCCCCAAGAGGGTCGTCGTTTACTTTGCTTGGCTCATCTACAAGCATGGAGTTCACTTCCACAATTTCGCCATCCAGCGGCGCCAGAATATCCGAAGCGGCCTTAACACTCTCGATCACACATATTTCTTCGTCTTTGGTCACTTCCGTGCCCTCTTCAGGCAGGTCGATAAAGACCACATCGCCGAGCTGCTCGCTGGCGTGTTCTGTGATGCCAACAACGATCAATCCGTCTTCTTCGCGCAACCATTCGTGTTCTTCAGTAAATTTCATGTTTGTCTCCTTGATGTGTCTTAGCGTTTGAAATTTGCAGGGGTGAAGGGCAGCTTCGCCACTTTTACAGGCAGGCGCTTACCGCGCACCTCCCCAAATAATTGCGTGCCAATCTGGCTCAGGTCTGTGGGCACATACCCCATGGCCATCGGCCCTTGGAGCGTCGGGCCAAAAGCACCCGAGGTGACATGGCCAATCGCTTCGCCGCCCTCGGAGCCCGCGAAAATCTCCGTGCCCTCGCGCATCGGTGCGCGCCCCTCTGGCAGAAGGCCCACCCGCTTGCGCACCACGCCGTCGGCCAACTGGGCAAGAATCACATCCGCGCCCTCAAAGTTGCCAGCCCGCGCGCCTCCCGCACGACGGACTTTCTGGATCCCCCAGCTGAGCGCAGCCTCGACAGGGCTGGTCGCAGCGTCAATGTCATGTCCATAAAGGCATAGCCCCGCCTCAAGGCGCAGGCTGTCTCGCGCTCCAAGGCCGATCGGCTCCACCTGCTCGTCCGAAAGCAAAGCACGCGCCAAGCCGACAGCCGCCTGTTCGGGCACAGAAATTTCATAGCCGTCTTCGCCCGTATAGCCCGAGCGCGAGACCCAGCATTCGACTCCGTTCAAAGTGACGGTCGCCACATCCATAAAACGCATATCCGCGACTTCGGGGGCCTGCTTGGCCAGCGCAGACTCGGCCGCTGGTCCTTGCAGCGCGAGCAATGCGCGACCCTCAATATATTCGACAGTTACATCTGGCTCCAGCGCGCCGCGCAACCGCGCCACATCAGCCTCTTTGCAGCCCGCGTTGACCACAAGAAACAAATGATCACCACGATTGGCAAACATGAGGTCATCTTCAATCCCGCCTGCTGCATTGGTGAAAAAACCATAACGCTGACGGCCGACTTCCAGCCCAATCACATCCTGCGGAATAAGGGATTCAAGGCCAGCTGCGGCCCCAGCGCCGCGCAGGATAACCTGCCCCATATGGCTCACATCAAAAAGCCCCGCCGCCGCGCGGCAGTGCAAATGCTCTTTCATCACACCGAGCGGATACTGCACAGGCATATCATAGCCCGCAAACGGAACCATTTTGGCTCCAAGCTCAAGATGCATGTCATAGAGCGGCGTCTGCCGTAAATCGGCCATAGGTTTTCCCCTTCAAACCCGCCGAAATTGTAAATTCGCAGGCACCATATCAACGCACCACAACAGTGCGCCCTTGATGCCCCTCTCTGTCCTTTTGCCTGAGATCGCTATCCCTTCGGCGGACGCTTGCACGCCTCTCTCCAGATTTTTGTTCAATCCCGCGGTCCTGTGGCCTGAGAGTTTCCGGGGCGGTTGCTCCTTCGGCACTGACTCGCGCCAGTTCTCCCGTGGGGTTGTTGGCATACATTAGAATACAGCCACATGTCTCGCAAGCGCGAAAATGCGTCGCTTATGCGACGTGTTCGCAGCGAAACGTGCCAAGGATTGCCTCAAGCGGGGCATTGTCACACACCAGCGCATCCAGCGTCACGCCATCAAGATGCCCATAAAAGGCTTCTGCCGCATCGCGGATGGCAAGACGTAGACGGCAAGCCGCTTTCAGGGGGCAGGAGTTATCCAGATCGGCAAAGCACTCCGCCAACGGCACTTCGCTTTCAAACTCGCGAAAAACATCCCCGATGACGATCTCTCCAGGCGCACGCGCCAGCCGTAGCCCACCATTTCGGCCCCGCTGGGTGTGCAGAAAGCCGCGCTGTCCAAGACGGTTTATCACTTGGGCGAGATGGTTTTCAGAGGCATTGCACGGCCCCGCAATATCGCTTTTGGTGACAAGCCTGCCCGGATTGACAGCACAAAACATGAGAATTCGGATCGCAATATTGGTCCGTTTGGTGATGCGCATGAGGGCCCTCCAGAGGCTAAGCTGCATCTCACTTACATCATCAAGATCCAAAACCATTTGACATAAATCAACAGTCCAATCATCCACACACCATGGAACGCGCTTACTTCTTTGGCTATGGCTCCCTCGTCAATCGCGCCACTCATAGCTTTACGGACGCCCACAAGGCCCGCGCCAGCGGCTGGCGCCGTGCTTGGCGCAGTACAGCGCTTCGGCCCGTCTCGTTTTTGACAGCCATCCCCGACAGAGCGTGTGAAATAGACGGCCTGATCGCCCATGTGCCCAATGATGACTGGGCCGCGCTCGATGCACGCGAGCACGCCTATGCCCGTGTCGGCGCTGCGCATCAAATAAGCCACCCTCTCGGAGTAACAGCCGCTTCTATCGCGATCTACGCAATCGCGGATGGCCATCATTTTGACCCGAGCTTGGAGAACCCGATCCTCTTGAGTTACCTTGATGTCGTCATCCAAGGATATCTCACCGAGTTCGGCGAAGAGGGCGCTGCGCGCTTCTTTGAGACAACATCAGGCTGGAATGCACCCCTGCTCAACGACCGCGCCGCACCACTCTATCCACGCGCCCAAAGCCTGACAGTCGATGAAACAGCATTCATCGATCAGGCTCTCGCCCACCTCGGCGTTGTTGCGCACAAAAGGTAAGGCGTGCTTAAGCGCGCGCCTTGATCACTTTCAACAGCGGCAAAAGCGCCGCCATATCAGGGCCATGCGCCATTCCTGTGAGCGCCTTGCGCAGCGGCATGAAAAGCCCACGGCCCTTGCGGCCCGACGCCTCTTTCACAGCAGCTGTCCACGTGCCCCAGCTCTCGCCCGTCAACGCGCCCTCAGGCAAAAGCGCCATAGCCTCGCTGACAAACTCCGCATCTTCCGCATCGATCACAGGCTCCGCACCCTCGGTGACAAGCGTCCACCAAGCCGCAAGGTCTTTACGAACCTCGATATTCTCGTGAACCGCATTCCAGAAAACCTCAGCCTGATCTGCAGGCACACCCAGCGCCGCGATCTCATCTGCCACTTCGGAAAAAGGCAGTGCATGCAAATATTTCGCCGTCAGCGGGCCAAGATCGGCCACATCAAACTTGGTTGGCGCCGTACCAAAGTGCGACAGCTCAAAACCGTCGATCAATTCGGCCATCTCGCTGCGCAGCTCCATCGGGTCGGACGAGCCGAGCCGCGCCATCATGCTTAGGAGAGCCATCGGCTCAACGCCCTGCGCGCGCAGATCGCGCAGCGCCAACGTGCCAAGACGCTTGGACAATGCCTCGCCTTGTGGACCAGTCAAAAGCGAATGATGCGCAAAGCTTGGAACCGTGCCGCCAAGCGCCTGAATGATCTGGATCTGCGTGGCCGTATTGGTCACATGGTCTGCCCCGCGCACCACATTTGTGACGCCCATTTCGGTGTCATCGACAACGCTGGCCATTGTGTAAAGCATCTGCCCGTCCGCGCGAATAAGCACAGGGTCCGAAACAGAGGCCGCATCAATCGACACATCCCCGATGATCCCATCGGTCCACTCGATGCGCTCCTGATCAAGCTTAAAGCGCCAGTAGCCCCCCCGCTCAGCGCGCAGCGCATCTTTTTCCGCCTCGGATAAAGCAAGTCCCGCGCGGTCATAAACAGGCGGCTTGCCCATATTGAGCTGTTTCTTGCGCTTGAGGTCAAGCTCCGTGGGCGTCTCGAAGACTTCGTAAAAGCGGCCCATGTCGCGCAGCTTCTGTGCCGCTTCCTCATAGCGCTCAAGGCGCAGTGACTGGCGCTCGACGCGGTCCCACGTCAGGCCAAGCCACTCAAGGTCTTCCTTGATCGCATCAACATATTCTTCCTTGGAGCGCTCAGGGTCCGTGTCATCAATCCGCAGGATAAATTCACCCCCCGCCTTGCGGGCGATGAGAAAGTTCATCAGCGCCGTGCGCAGGTTACCAACGTGGATATATCCAGTGGGGGAAGGGGCAAAGCGAGTGACAGTCATGGGAGGCTCTCCGAAATGGGCTGGCGCGGGGTTTCCCATACCCTCGCGGCAATGTCCAGATGAGCCTGCATCGAGATGGCCTGTCAAATTTGCGTGAAAGTCATCCACAGCCCGAAAGATGGCGTATAACCAAAATACATATGTATCAGGGAGGTCAGTATGACACCGTTTCAAAAGCACATCACGCGACGCTCAGCCCTATTAGGGGCCGCAGCGCTGCCCTTCGCCGCCGCAAGCGTCAGCCCCGCCTTTGCCGCTGCCGAAATGCTCGGCGCGTCCACAGCCAAATTCAATCGTGTGAAGCTTGGTAGCTTTGAAGTCACCTCGCTTCTGGCTGGCACACGCACCGTGCCCGAGCCGCAAAGCATCTTTGGCATGAACGCCACCCCTGAAGAGTTTGCGCAAGCCTCCAGCGCAGGGCATATTCCCACAGACAAGGCGCAGTTTTTCTTTACGCCCACCGTGGTCAACACAGGCGAAAAGCTTGTGCTCTTTGACACGGGCCTCAACGCAGGCGGCATCACAGGCGCCCTCTCCGCCGCAGGCTACAGCCCTGATCAGATTGATACGGTTGTGCTCACCCACATGCACGGTGACCATATCGGCGGCATGATGAACGACGGCGCGCCAACCTTTGCCAACGCAGACTACGTAACAGGCGCAGCTGAGTTCAACGCATGGGACATGGCTGGCAACGAGGGCTTTGAAGCCAAGGTGCGCCCTATGGCCGAGAAAATGACGATGCTCGACGATGGCGGCTCTGTCGTCTCAGGCATCACAGCCATGGCCGCCTTTGGCCACACACCGGGGCATATGGCCTATATGCTGGAAAGCGACGGCGCGCAGCTGGTGCTGGGCGCAGATTTTGCAAACCACTATGTCTGGTCCCTCGCCTACCCCGACTGGGAAGTGAAATTTGACCGCGACAAGGCAATGGCAGCTCAAACGCGTCGTAAACTGCTCGGGATGATGGCAGCCGATAAGATCCCGTTCATTGGATATCACATGCCCTTCCCTGCCATCGGCTATGTCGAGACCCGCAATGAGGGCTTTCACTACGTGCCCGCGAGCTACCAAATGCTGATGGAGTGAGACGGTATCGGATTTTCGCTACGCGAAAATCCGATCCGCTGGAGGCTTTGCCCCCAGACCCCCAGGATATTTTGGGAAAGAAAAAGTATGGCCGCAGAAAGCCTTTTTCACCTCAACAGATTATGAACGGATACCGCCTTTGGGAGACATGACAAACAGGGCGGCCACAGACCAAGCCCCTGACCTCACCGTCTATTTTGACGGTTCCTGCCCACTGTGCACGCTTGAGATAGATCACTACAAGCGGCAATCAGGCGCGCAAAAGCTGTGTTTTGTGGATGCGTCTTCATCCGCGGATCTGGGCAATGATCTGCCCCGCGAAACCGCGCTCGGACGCTTTCATGTGCGCGAAGCTAATGGAACACTCCTCTCGGGTGCGCGTGGTTTTGTGGCGATCTGGGCCATTTTGCCGCGCTGGCGCTGGGCGGCACGGCTTGCAGACCTGCCTGCAGTGACACCTCTCCTTGAATTGGCCTACCGTGGGTTCCTGCCTCTGCGTCCTTGGCTCGCCCGTATCGCCGCGCGGCGCCAGCCTTAGCTCGGGTCGCGCCAGCGGTTCGCAATCGGGTAACGACGGTCCAACCAAAAGGCGCTCGGGGTGAGACGTGTGCCAGGAGCCGACTGGAAGCGCTTATATTCGCTTATATAGATCAGATGCTCGATGCGCTTCACGGTGTCCCGCTCATGCCCAGCCTCCACACAATCCGCAACAGATTGGTCCTGGTCAACCAGCCGCTCAAGAATGTCATCCAAGACATCATAAGGGGGCAGGCTGTCTTCATCCTTCTGGTCCGGGCGCAGCTCTGCGGACGGCGGCTTGTCGATGATCGTTGTGGGGATCACCTCACCCGCGCGGCCTTGCATCCAGTCGCGGTGATTGGCGTTGCGCCAGCGGCACTGCTCAAACACGCGGGTTTTGTAGAGGTCTTTGATCGGGTTATACCCGCCCGCCATATCACCATAAATCGTAGCGTAACCGACCGCGACTTCAGATTTGTTGCCAGTGGTCAAAAGCATCTCGCCAAATTTGTTGGACATCGCCATCAGGAGCAGCCCACGCAGGCGAGACTGGATGTTTTCTTCGGTCACATCGGCGTCACGCCCCTCAAACAGGGGCGCAAGCGTCTCGGTAACAGCATCACGCCCCGCCTTGATCGGCACGATGTCATAATGGCAACCAAGCCGCGTCGCGATATCCTTGGCATCCTTAAGCGATGCCTCTGAAGTATATTCCGACGGCAGCATCACACAGCGCACATTTTCCGCGCCCAGCGCATCAACAGCGATGGTCGCTACAATCGCGCTGTCAATTCCGCCTGAGAGGCCAAGCAGCACCTTCTTAAAGCCCGTCTTGCCCATATAGTCGCGCAAAGCCTCGACCATGCAGCGGTAATCCTGCTCCCAAGCATCAGGCAGCACCGTCATCTCGCCCTTGATGATCTTCCAGCCTTCGCCTTTGTCCTCCAGCTCCACAACACGCATCTCTTCGTCAAACACGCCCATTTGATGCGCCAGCGCGCCATGCGCATTCAATGCAAATGAGCCGCCGTCAAAGACCTGATCATCCTGACCGCCAACCATATTCAGATAAATCAGCGGCAACTCTGTCTCGACCACACGTCCGACCATATGGTTGAGCCGCGTCTCGTGCTTGCCGCGATAGTAAGGGCTGCCATTGGGCACGAGCAGGATTTGCGCTCCGCTTTCCTGCAGTGTTTCGCAAACGTCAGCATGCCACGCATCCTCACAAATTGGGCTGCCAATACGCAACCCATTCACCGTGTAAGGCCCACTCATCGGCCCCACATCAAAAATACGGACCTCATCAAAGACAGTTTCATTGGGCAAATAATGCTTGAGCACCCGCGCGCCTACTTTGCCGCCCTGCAGCACATAATAGGCGTTGTAAAATCCAAGCCCTTGAACCGCAGGCCCCCCAATGGCCAAGGCCGGGCCATCGCTGCATTCAAGCGCCAAAGCCTCAATCGCCTCAATCGCCGCCTGATGAAAAACGGGCTTCATTACAAGGTCTTGCGCGTTGTAGCCCGTGATAAACATCTCAGGCAGCGCAAGCATATCCACACCCGCATCCCGGGCTGCCTGCCAGGCAACAAGCGCCTTGGCCTTGTTCGCAGCGATGTCGCCAACGGTTGGGTTGAGCTGTCCCAGCATGATACGGAATGTCTTGGACATAGCGCCCTCCAAAGCAAAACTTGACCGCTGATTTAGCACAAACTCAGCCAAGGGAAAGAAGAACCCGTTGCCCCCGCGGCCCTGCTCGCATAACTTTCCCCTAAACACTGGCATTTGCGCTCAAGAACTGGCCAGAGAACAGGACGGATAAATTATGACCTTTCGCACAAAAACCTTTACCCTGACAGCCGCGCTCACCCTTGCGCTTTCATCTGCCGCTTTTGCCCAAAATGGCCAAATTTCGACCAAACAATATGATGACGGCGGCGTTTACGAAGGCACATTCAAAGACGGCCTCCAGCACGGCAAAGGCACATACCGTCTCCCCAATGGGTACGAATACACTGGCGACTGGGTCGGCGGCGAGATCAAAGGACGCGGAACAGCCCGCTTCCCCAATGGATCGGTCTATGAAGGCGAGTTTGAAAAGGGCAAGCCACAGGGCGTTGGCAAGATCGTTTTTGCCGATGGCGGAACCTATGAAGGCGGATGGAATGAAGGCAAGATTGTCGGCCAAGGTGTCGCCAATTACGCCAATGGCGTGCGCTACGAGGGCGCATTTCTCAACGCTCAGCACCACGGCAACGGCGTGATGACCTCGCCAAGCGGATACATTTATGATGGCACATGGGTGAGCGGTGAAAAGGACGGTTCTGGGCGGATCACCTATCCAGACGGTGCGGTCTATGTCGGCCAAGTAGCGGCAGGCGAGCGCGCCGGTGAAGGTAAGCTGACCATGCCCGATGGCCTCATCTATGAAGGCACGTGGGTCGCCGGCCAGATCGGCGGCACAGGCACGCTCACCCAATCCAACGGGGATGTCTATGAAGGCGAGCTCGTTCAAGGCCGCCGTGAAGGCAAAGGCCGCGTCACCTACGCCAATGGCGATACCTATGAAGGTGATTTCGCAGGCGACAAGCGGCAAGGCCAAGGCATTTTCAAAGGCGCCGATGGCTACGCCTACGAAGGCACATGGACAGACGGGCGTATCGAGGGCGAGGGCCGTGTCACCTACCCTGATGGCTCGGTCTATGTCGGCCAGTTCCGCGCCGATCAACCCGATGGAAAAGGTACCATAACTTACGCAGACGGCTCCACATTCGAGGGCGATTGGGTCGCTGGGGTGATTGAAGGCAACGGCAAAGCCACCTACGCCAACGGAGTTGTGTATGAAGGCGGCTTCAAAGGCGCGCGAAACGACGGCTTTGGTATCATGACCTACGCCGATGGCTATCGTTACGAAGGCAACTGGGCCGCAGGGCAACGAGAAGGCAATGGCAAAGCAACCTATCCTGACGGCACCGTCTATGAAGGCAACTTCGCCCGCGGCCAGCGTGCAGGTCAGGGCAAAATAACCATGCCAGACGGCTTCACCTACGAAGGCGCATGGGTGAATGGCGAAATTTCCGGCCAGGGGCGCGCCACCTATGCCAATGGCGACGTCTATGAAGGCCTGTTTGAGCGCGGCAAACGCCAAGGCGCAGGCACAATGACCTACGCCTCGGGCGAGGCCGAAACAGGCGACTGGAACAACGGCATTTTGGCTGGAACCGAAGCGCAACCCACGGCTCAAACCGCCGATCAATAATGGACGATTAGACGTCGCGTATGGCAGGCCTAGGCATAGGTCCCTCTGTCATGCGCGTCTCAGTCTAAGAGCGTTGCTGACCACAAAAACAGAGCTCAATGCCATCGCCCCGGCCGCGAGCATGGGCGAAAGCAACCAGCCCGTCAGCGGATAGAAGAGCCCCGCAGCCACAGGAATGAGGGCTGCGTTATAGGCAAATGCCCAAAAGAGGTTCTGTCGGATATTGCGCATCACTTTGCGGGCAAGCCGCACGGCCACAAGCGCTTTATCGGGGGCGCCCGTCATCAAGACAACTTCGGCGCTCTCGATGGCCACATCCGTACCTGTGCCGATCGCAATCCCAACGTCCGCTGCCGAAAGGGCGGGAGCATCGTTGATCCCGTCCCCGATAAAGGCGACTGGCCCCGTCAATTGCAGCTTGCGGATCGCCTCCAACTTACCCTCTGGCATCACTTCGGCAATCACTTGGTCAATGCCAGCCAGACCCGCCATGTACCGCGCAGCCACCACGCTATCCCCCGTGATCATCACAGTTTTCAGGCCCATATCGTGCAGTGCTTTGACGGTTGCTCTGGCATCAGGCTTCAAAGCATCAGACACAGCCATAAGCGCCGCAATCTGGCCTTCTATGGCGGCATATGACACAGACTTGCCCGCCGCCTCCAAAGGGCTCGCATTGCCCTTAAGCGCAACGCCGCGCTCGCACATTAGCCGTGCCGTGCCTATCAACACCTCGCGCCCCTCGACAGTGGCCACAACTCCCTGCCCCGCGATGGCTTCAAAGCTCTCTGAAACAGGCAAAGCGCCCTCGTAAGCTGCCACAACAGCGCGCGCCACAGGGTGCTCCGAGCCCTGCTCCGCCGCCGCCACAAGCCGCAATACCTCGGCTTTTTCAAAGCGGCCAAGTGCCTCAAAATCGGTGAGCTTCGGTTTGCCCTCGGTCAATGTCCCCGTTTTGTCAAAGGCAACAGTGCGCACCTCTGAAAGCCGCTGAAGCGCATCACCCTTGCGAAAGAAAACGCCAAGCTCGGCCCCACGCCCCGTACCCACCATGATCGACATCGGCGTCGCCAGCCCCATCGCGCAAGGACAGGCAATAATCAGCACCGAAACAGCAGCGACCATAGCGGAGGCAATCCCCGCTCCAAAAGCCAGCCACCCCAGCAGCGTGAGCACAGACAGCCCCATGACAACTGGCACAAACCACATGGTCACACGATCGACCAGCGCCTGTATCGGTAGCTTCGCCGCCTGCGCCTCTTCTACCGTGCGCACAATTCCTGCCAGCACCGTGTCTGCCCCGACTTTCTCCGCACGCATCTCCAGCGCCCCCGCGCCGTTCACAGTTCCCGCAATCAGCGCATCACCTTCAGATTTGCGCAGCGGCAGCGGCTCGCCCGTCAGCATGCTCTCGTCCACATGGCTCTCGCCACGCGCGACAGATCCGTCCACAGGCACACGCGCCCCAGGGCGCAAGCGCAGCATATCCCCGACGATGACATCGCCGATGTCGGCCTCCTCAAAGCCCTCGCCACGCTTCACTTCAACACGCGTCGGCGCAAGCTCGACAAGCTTGGCAATCGCCTCGCCCGCCCGCCCCTTGGCGCGCGCTTCCAAATAGCGGCCCAGCAAGATCAGCGTAACAATGACAGCCGCCGCTTCAAAATAAACCGCGCGCGCATCGCTCGGCAGCCAGCTCGGTGCAAAAGTGGCAATGGCCGAGTAGGCATAGGCGGCCATTGTCCCCACCGCGACGAGCGAGTTCATATCCGGCGCACCCTTGAGCAAGAGCGGCAAGCCAACCGTATAGAACTTCCGCCCTGGCCCAATCAGCACAGCGCTTGTCAGCACAAACTGGAATACCCAAGAGGCTTGCATCCCAAAAGTGGCCATAACCCAATGGTGAAATGGCGGGTAAAGATGCCCGCCCATTGCAAGGAGAAAGACAGGCAAAGCCAAAACTAGCGCGATGATGAAGTTCCGCTTCAGCCCGCGGATCTCCTCGCCCCGTCGCTCGGCAGCACTCGGCCCTGCGCCTTTTTGCTCTGCCGTATAGCCCGCACTTCGAACAGCTGTAATGATGTCTGCCTCCGAAACAACCCGCTCCAGATACCGCACGCGGAGTTCCCCCGCCGCAAAGCTCACATTGGCCTCGTTTACGCCGTCCAAAGCACGCACCGCCGCCTCAACACGCCCCACACAAGATGCACAGCTCATACCCTCAATGACAAACACAGCATTCTCGATACGTGCAGGGTAGCCCGCCTTGGCCAAAGCCTGCGTGACCTCATCCAAACCAGCTGTGCCCAATTCCAGGCTCGCGCGCTTGGTCGCTAGGTTCACTGACACATCTCGCGCACCGTTGACCCCCACAATCGCCGCCTCGGCGCGGCGCACACAGCCTGCACAGCTCAACCCTTCAATTTGCACTTCAATCTTGCTCATATCGCACCCCTTTGGCCCTGCCTAAGCCTTCCAGCAACGGGAAGGTCAAGCCCAGAGAGCGTCCTGCCTGCATTTTCTCGAAAATTGGGGGTTTATCTCGTCAAATCCCGCTCCTATAACTTCTCGCATGAACACGCAGACACATATCACGCTCTTTTCAGCCCGCGCCCTTTGCGCAGGGCCTGCGTCTGCTCTTCTCCTTCTAAGCTGCCTCTGAGCGTGCCTCATGGTGCACGCGCTCAGAGGAGATGAAGGCCAGCGCCCCCCAGCTTAGACATTCACAAAACAGACTGAGATTAGATATGACATCCGCATCAGACCGCGTCTTCATTTTTGACACAACATTGCGTGACGGCGAGCAATCGCCCGGCGCAACCATGACCCACGAAGAAAAGCTCGAAATCGCCGAATTGCTAGACGATATGGGCGTAGACATTATCGAAGCAGGCTTTCCCATCGCTTCGGAAGGCGACTTCAACGCTGTTTCGGAAATTGCGCGCCGCTCCAAGAACGCAGTGATCTGCGGCCTGGCCCGCGCAAATTTCAAAGATATCGACCGCGCCTATGAGGCCGTCAAACACGCCGCACAGCCACGCATCCACACATTTATCGGCACCTCAGAGCTGCACCGCGCTATTCCCAATCTTACGATGGACGAAATGGCCGAGCGCATCCACGACACAGTCACCCATGCCCGCAACCTCACAGACAATGTGCAATGGTCCCCGATGGATGCGACTCGCACAGAGTGGGATTACCTCTGCCGCGTGATCGAAATCGCCATCAAAGCGGGCGCAACAACCATAAACGTGCCAGACACGGTTGGTTACACCGCTCCCATGGAAAGCGCTGATCTAATCAAACGGCTGACCGAAACCGTGCCAGGTGCGGATGATATTATCTTCGCAACCCACTGCCACAACGACCTTGGTATGGCCAC
The DNA here is from genome assembly GCF_029254145.1 of Lentibacter sp. GTDB lineage: Bacteria > Pseudomonadota > Alphaproteobacteria > Rhodobacterales > Rhodobacteraceae > Lentibacter. The sequence goes on along the minus strand of NZ_JAQWYD010000035.1, from coordinate 139 downwards.
GGCCAACGCCCTTGCCGCCGTCGCAGGCGGCGCGCGCCAGATCGAATGTACCATCAACGGCCTCGGCGAGCGCGCGGGCAACACCGCGCTCGAAGAAGTCGTCATGGCGCTCAAGACGCGGCACGATATCATGCCTTGG
>NZ_JAQWYD010000070.1:0-85445 GCF_029254145.1 Lentibacter sp. | reverse complement strand
ATGGAAGTCAGTGTTCGCGACAACAATGTCGATCAAGCTCTACGTGCGCTTAAGAAAAAACTACAGCGCGAGGGCGTGTTTCGTGAGATGAGACTCAAAGAGCATTTCGAAAAGCCATCCGTGCGTAAAGCTCGCGAGAAAAAAGAAGCAATCAGCCGTCAGCGTAAACTTGCTCGCAAAAAAGCTCAGCGCGAAGGCATGCTTTAATAGCACCCGAGCATACACGCGTTTAAAGCAGCTCAACTACATGACTGAGCAGTTCTGAAATCACGCATGTATACCTCTGAGTCCTCTTGCTATAACTATGCCCTGTGAGTTCTACTCACAGGGCCCGTTCTTTTGCTGGCCTAGAATGCGTTGAATGCCCTGTCGCACGAGCTGCAGAAGGCGTATTTAGTGCTCCACTTCCTCACAACCATCCAAGAACAGCGCTGCCCTGATTCATCCCACAAGAAATTATGTGAGGCAAACGGTCAGCCTGAACCGTTGTTGCAAAAATCCTAAATACCGTTACACACCTATTTCATATTGTAGGCAGCTGTCGCTTTGCACCTAAGACTGTAAACTTTTGAAAGACCTAGCTCCCATGCTTGGAAAGATTTTTAAGCGATTTCGCAAGATCGATGACGACATCATCATCGCCCACGCCTCCCCTCTTACCGTACCAACACTCATTGGGGTTGTCGGAGACGTTCATGGATGCGCCACACTCACTGGCAAACTCATCGATAAACTGAGAGACAACCACCCAGACATAACGCTGCTCTTCGTAGGCGATTATATTGATCGCGGCGAGGAGAGCCGGCAAGTTATAGAGCTACTTATGGGAATGCCCGAAGTCACATGTTTGATGGGGAACCATGAGCGCATGTGTCTTGATTTTCTAGCGGAGCCAGAAGAACGCGGTGGCCGTTGGTTGCGCAACGGCGGGCTACAAACTGTAGCGAGCTACGGAGTTACAGGATCTCAAACAGAGCTTACAAAAATGCGTGATGCTTTGGCGCTTGCCATGGGTGACAAAGTCATCAACTGGCTAGCCGAGCGGCCACTCCACGCAAAAGTTGGAAATCTATATGCTATCCATGCTGGCGCCGATCCTGCGAGGCCGATCGAAGAACAGAGAGAAAAGCCTCTGATCTGGGGCCACTCACTGTTTAAAAAACAGCCCCGCTATGACGGGCACTGGGTTATCCATGGCCACACAATTGTCGATCAACCCATAGTGGAAAGCGGCCGCATCAGCATCGATACCGGCGCCTATGCGACCGGACGCCTAACTGCCGCCGTCATCAACGGGGCAGATGTGCAATTTGTACAATCACATTACTAGGGTTTTAGGGGCTTAAGTGACTCCAGCAATTGAAGTTTTCCGCTAGACTGATACAAGCAGCGGAGAGTGTAGCGTTAAGACGCTGCAAACGAACACGAAAGGCTGTCGCGTGGTAGATCAGGGAAGTAAGTTTGACGATGAGATTGACTTAGGGGCGCTGATTGGCACGCTCTGGCGTGGCAAGGCTCAGATATTGTTTTTTGCAATCTTGGCAACCTTCATTGGCATCGCGTACGCAAAGCTCGTCGCTGTACCAACTTACACCGCCTCAACGACACTCGCCATTAAGGAGAGTGGCAGTTCAATTATTGACATCGAAGCTGTCATGTCAGGAGTATCATCAGATAGTGACTCACTGAACACGGAAACAGCGGTGCTTAAGTCACGTGACCTGCTAGAGCGACTCTCTGCAGTACTCAATCTTAAGAATGACCCTGAATTCAATCCGACCATCCGTCCGCCCTCCAAGCTCTCATTGGACGGCCTCTTGGACAGGCCAGTGCGAACCTACACCGATCAAGAAGTCACCAATGAGATCGTCGAAAACTTGTTCAGTGCGATCTCCACGTCTGTGCAGCGTTCGACATTCATCATTGCAATTTCAGTCACCACGCAAAGCGCTACCAAATCACGCGATATCGCAAACGCGCTTGCGCAGCTTTACCTCGATGATCAAATCCGTGTGAAATTCGAGACCCTTGAAGACGCCGTCACTTGGCTGTCTGCGCGTGTGATCGAACTGGAGGCCGAACTCCAAACGCGCGACGATGAATTGAAGAACCAAACCGCAGAGGCCGACTATATCAATCCCGATGGCCTACAGGCCTTGAACCAGCAAGTGCGCGAGCTACGCGAACGGCTCATTGGGGAGCAGACTGATGCCAGCCGCGCGCAAGCTCGATTTGCTGAGATGAACGCGGTTGTCGCCTCAGGCAACATCGATGCTATCCTTGACTTCACTCAGGACCCAACATTGCGTCGCCTGTCCAGCCAAGGCTCGCGGGACTCTCTGCTCAAAGAAGACAGTGCTTTCAAAGCACGCGTGGATTTACTTGTTGGCCGAACCCAAAAAGATGTCGAACGTGCACTCACGCAAGTATCGACCATCGTTGAGACTGTAGAGGCTATGGAGCTTCGTGTAGATAAGCAAGCCACCATGCTTGCGGAGCTTCAACGCATGCAACGCGAGATCGACACCACGTCGGTACTTTATGAGACCTTTCTCACCCGTCTGAAAGAAACGACAATCCAGCAAGGTATCCAACAACCTGACGCGCGCGTTCTTTCGACAGCTATTATTGGCAAAAAGATATCCCCTCGCACCAGCATGATCGCCGCTCTTTCGTTGATCCTCGGCTGCATGATGGGCGCAGGCGTTGTGCTCCTTCGCGAAATGAGAGCCAACGGGTTCCGCAACGCAGAAGAGCTTCAGTCAACAACGGGCTTACAAGTTATCGGGCAGATTCCGATGTTCCCAGTGGCCGCGCGCAACGACTTGATTCAATACCTCCAGGACAAACCAACGTCCCCAGCGGTTGAGGCCGTCCGCAACATGCGCACCTCGATCTTGCTGTCAAACGTCGACACCCCGCCACAGGTTATTATGTCCACTTCGACCATCCCAGGAGAGGGCAAAACCACTCAAGCAATCTCTTTGGTGCAGAACCTCTCTGGTATGGGGAAGAAAGTTCTCCTCATCGAGGGTGACATTCGCCGCCGCACACTTGACGAATATTTCAAAGGTGAGGCTGGCGAGAATGGCCTTCTCTCGGTTGTTTCTGGAGAGGTGTCTTTGGATGAAGCGATCGTTAAGAGCGCGCGCATCGGTGCGGATGTATTGATGGGGCAAACCTCACATATCAACGCCGCAGATATATTCTCATCAGTCAGGTTCTCCACGTTCCTAAAAGAAGTCCGTAAAGGCTACGATTACATAGTCATTGATACGCCCCCTGTTCTTGTTGTCCCTGATGCACGCGTGATCGGACAACATTGCGACGCGATCATGTACACGGTCAGATGGGACAGCACGACCAAAACCCAAGTTCTCGCTGGCCTACGTGAGCTTGCGGCAGTCAACCTAGTTCCGAGCGGCCTTGTCCTCTCCCAAGTTGATCCAAAGGGTATGAAAAAGTACGGATACGGCGAGTCATATGGCGCATACTCCAGCTATGGCGGGGGATATTACGACGCGTAGAAGAAGCGTGAGGCCACAAGCCTGCCCATTCATCTCGATCAAACAAGAAAGTCCCTGTACACCAACGTGCATAGGGACTTTCTTTTATTTACACATATCCCGCAGGTTAGGCGTGGCGTTCATCTAAAGTTTGATGGTGATAGCCTTCAACTCTCGATTGGATCAACGCACGCAGATGATCGCTGTCAGACCGATCAATAGCCACACTCACTTCACGCATCATCGAAGCGATCTCGATCTGAGAGAGATGTGCTTCTTCTGCCCTCATTATCTTCGGATGTGGCGTTGCAACTAGGCTATCTCCATCAATCAACAGCTCTTCATAGAGCTTTTCACCAGGGCGCAAACCGATGACTTTCACCTCGATATCACCGACGCCTGTTTGTGGATCAAACACAGAACGTCCCGATAGATTGATCATTCGGTGCGCAATATCGATAATTTTTTGTGGTTTACCCATATTGAGAACAAACAAGTCGCCACCCTTGGCATAGGCACCTGCAAGAAGCACCAACCGGCTCGCTTCGGGTATTGTCATAAAGAAGTGTGTCACTTCTTCATGCGTCACTGTAATTGGTCCGCCAGCCCGGATCTGGCTCTCAAACAACGGCAGCACCGGCCCTGACGAGCCCAAGACATTCCCAAACCGCACCATCGCAAACTTTGTTGATGTGCTTCGGGTTTGAAAGTCTTGCACCACCAGCTCAGCCATGCGCTTCGTGGCTCCCATGATGTTGGTGGGGCGCACGGCCTTGTCTGTAGAGATCAGAATGAACCGCTCAATCTTCTCTTCAAAGGCGACCTCGGCGACGGTCTGTGTCCCAATCACATTGTTACGCGCGCCCTCGAGCTCATTTTCTTCCACCAATGGAACATGCTTGTAAGCAGCTGCGTGCAGGATGATTTCGACGCCCTCTTCGCGTACGACTGACTGAACTCGGTTTCGGTCAGTCACAGACCCAAGACGGGTCACAATATCAAGAGCCTGTGGCAAGTGCGCCGTCAAGGCGCGCAATTCTCGATCGATAGCATAGAGTGCGAACTCGCTCTGCTCAAAGAGCACGACCTTCGCAGGCTTGCAATTCAACAGCTGTCTGCAGAGTTCGGACCCGATTGACCCCCCTGCCCCTGTCACCATAACTGTGCGACCAGCATAAGCCTTCGCTATCTCAGGTGTATCTAGCGCGACTTTCTCGCGCCCTAGAAGCTCGTCTGGAGTGACTGGACGCAGGGCACTTTCAAAGCCGCCGTTTGCCATAATATCGACGTAAGATGGCAGCACCATCACTTCAACCGACAGCTTCGCCAAACGCTTTACAATCGCAGCACGCTGGCTTTGATCAATCGATGGCATCGCCAACAAGACACGCTCAATCTGATGTCTCTTGATGCGTTTCTCCAGACAATTCGGTTCGTGAACCTGCAGTCCATTGACAAGTAGGCCTCTAAGATTGGGGTTATCGTCAATGAAGAATACGGGGCGAGCCTCACGAGATTGGCGCAGCGCGGCTGCGAGCTGAATACCCGCAGACCCGGCACCATAAATCGCAACAGGGACGCGCGAACCGCCTTTCCCACTCAGACTTATCAGAAGATGCAATGCGCCAATCCGTGCAAGCACAGCAGTCAAGAAAAAGAGCGCGCCAAAAATTAAAGGCACAGACCGCGGGCCTTCAAGATTGAAGATCAACCGACATCGCAGACAAAGACAGGATGACAGCTGTCGCCCCTAGTCGCAAAATCACTCCGTTTTCCATGGCGTGAAGTTTTATTCGTGGCAAACGCATCGTATTTATCACGACGGAACCGACGACACTCATGGAGACAAACTGGATCCAGTTATCTAGCAAAATAGATACTGGAAACAGCACACCATATCTAAGGGCAAACGCTGCGAAGAGACAAATGCCAATCAGCAGCATATCCATAGTGAATATCAACATGCGCTTCGTATGGCGCGGTAGTACCAGAAGGCGTTCAACTAACATAACGAAGTTTCTCGACCAAATAAGAATCAATAAAATAATACCTGATACGATAAACCCAGTCTCAGATATTTCAAGTTAAGCGGCCCAAGGGAAAGATCTTATTAGATAGAGTTGGCCCCAGAACTGAGCAAAATGGGCAATGCTTGCTGCAACGCTCGGCCCCATGTTGTGATCGGTTGTGCTTTGACGAAAATAATATCATTAGGACGCATTTGCATCCGTGACGCCATCGTCAAATTTACAATGTTGGTGGCATCAAGATGATAAGCAGTGACCTGATCGTCATCCCCTGGGCGCAAAACATAGATTTGTGCTGGGTTGCCTGTTGTTGTCGAAAAACCGCCCGTTTCAAACAAGATTTCTGATAGGGTTGCATCTCGCTCGAAGGGAAGTGGGACAAGTGTCTGTTTGGCGACTTCACCTACAAGAAAAACACTATCACGTAGCACGGCATTGGCCGCCAATCTTGCGTTGAAAGTGTCCCGGCGCTCCGAAAGTTCAGAACGGCGCAACCTAATTTCTGTTTCCAGCTCGCTCAGCGCATTGCTGCGTGCGCGTTGCCGAAGATCCATCGCGTTGATCTCTTGCTCATAATAGGCTTGGGCTCGCGTAAGGTCATATGCAGTGTCAACGTAAACGCTATCGCCATCCGTCAATGTCACTTTCTGCAAATTTTGATCTAAAAAATAATTCTCAAGAGGAATTTGATACAAAGTCCCGTCACGATAGATACGAATGACACCATAATCGTTGTTCTCAAGCGTAATACCGCCCGCAGCCGTTATTGCCTGGTCGAGGCGAAGCGCAGAAAGTGTGATGGGCGCAATAATAGCGTTGCGCACGGCACCGCCAATACTAACGCGTTTTGAATTGAACTCGGCAACCTCAAGACTGAATTCTGAGTCGAGCTGGTTTTGAACCAAACGCTGGAACACCTGATCTTCAGCCTCTTCGACAGTCAGGCCTGCGATTGCAACGGCACCCACTTCAGGGATTGCAATCGCTCCATCGTCTCGGACCGTATATCCCTGACGTTGGCTTTGGGCTGCCAGCAGTCCCGTAAGCTGTTCAACAGAATTTCCTGCGGCCCGCGTAGCAAGTATCACAACATCGCCGATCCCAATTTTATAGGACAAGGTCTGCACCTCAGGTGGCAAGCGCAGGGCCATTTCCGCAGGGGGGCTCAAGTTGGGAACAGATGGTGCCTCTGGAAATGCACCAAATCCTCTCACCGTACCGTTCATGCCTGCGGTCGCAAAAAACTCTGCGGGCAAAGCACGCGGCGTATAACTTGATCGGTTAGCAACTTCGATACTCGATGGGGACATTGACACCACGGTTACATCCAACGGCGTGTCTTTTGTGCTCACAGTCTGAGGGGTGTAGGTCACGCCACAAGAAGCAAGCGAAAGAACAGCACATAAAGCAACGGCGGAGCGGGTAAGAATCATCAGGTAGTTCCGTATTCTGGCAGACAATTGGCCTAAGCATAGTGCGAGCTCTACAATCTCACCACAGCCGATTTCAGCAAAGACAACCAAAGTGCAAAAAACATTGCATCCTCACCCCATGATTGGATGAGGCATTCCCGTCAGATCGTGCTGATCAAACGCCAGAAACAACCATCCAAAAGCTTGCTGGGAGCACGGCAATAAATCTTATAAATAAGGGGTTCAACTTCAGGCTGACTCGTTTTGACAAGATAGATCATTTGCCGGACAAAGCGGCACTCATTCTAAACTGAAGCTGGTTTGCATCGAGAAAGCAGATCAAAGCGCACGCTCCGCAACCATATTCTTGACCTATATCAACGCATCCCATGCAAACACATTCCATTGTCTCGATGTAAAGTGGAGGGATACTTATGACGGATACGTTTGGCACGCCATCACGGCGGGGCTTTTTGGGCTTGGCTTTGGGCGCTGGCGCATTTGGGTTGGCGGGCGCAGGTAAGGCAGCCCCACGACAGGTAAAAACCAATGCAAACATACTCATTCTTGGCGCTGGTGCAGCCGGAGCGGCACTTGCAAACCGTTTGATCGAGCGGCTTGACGGAGCCGCTATCACGCTTGTCGATGGGCGCCGCGAACATTGGTATCAGCCGGGGTTCTCGTTGATTGCAGCAGGGCTCAAACCGACCCGCTACTCTGTGAGCCAAACAACAGACTGGCTGCCTTCGGATGTAACATTGAAACAGGATTGGGCCGCCAATATTGACCCCGAGGCTCGTAAAGTCGCGCTCGCTGGGGGCGAAGTGCTCAGCTATGATTATCTGATCGTTGCAACAGGACTTTCTCTTGATCACGACGCAATCGAAGGGTTTAGTTTGGATATGGTGGGCCAAGACGGCATTGGCGCACTCTATGCAGGGCCTGATTATGCTGCAAAAACTTGGCAGGCAGCCTCAAAATTCACGGAAAACGGCGGCGTCGGACTTTTTACGCGCCCAGCCACCGAGATGAAGTGTGCGGGCGCTCCTCTAAAGCACACCTTCCTAATTGACGATCTGGCCCGAAAGGCTGGCTCGCGTGGCAAGATGGACGTCCACTACATGGCCAACAACAACAGCTTGTTTGGCGTACCTATTGTCTCCGAGAAGGTTCGGATGTTGTTTGGCGACAGAGAGATCACCCTTGACTATTCTCATGTTTTAACAGGTATTGATGCGGGCTCAAAGCGTGCCCGGTTTGATACGCCCAAAGGCTCTGTGGAGCGTGACTATGATTACATCCACATCATTCCACCCCAGCGCGCACCTGACGTGGTGCGCCAGTCGGGTCTGAGCTGGGCGGATAAGTGGGTTGGCGAGGGCTGGATGGAAGTGGACAAGGCCAGTCTGCGCCACCTGCGCTACCCAGAGGTTTTCGCGCTTGGCGATGTGGCGGGCGTGCCCAAGGGCAAGACGGCTGCCAGCGTGAAATGGCAAGTGCCTGTGGTTGAGGAACACCTTGTCGCGCAGATTGCGGGCGACACGACAGATGCGGCCTACAACGGCTATACCTCCTGCCCTCTGATCACCCAAGTGGGGCGCGCGATGCTCGTCGAGTTTGATTACAACAACAACCTAACGCCCAGCTTTCCCGGTATTATCGCCCCGCTTGAAGAACTTTGGATCAGCTGGCTGATGAAAGAAGTTGCCTTGAAAGCCACATATAACGCCATGCTGCGCGGCAAGGCTTGAGGAGAACGCTATGCAAGATCTTACGTTTACTACGCTGATTGCCGTCTTTGAAGAAATCTTCGGACGCGGGCTGTTCTGGGCCATGGTAGCCGCGGCACTGATCGTGACGGCGCTCTATCTCTTTGTGCTGATCCGTGACCGCGCTGTAAGCTGGAAAAAATTTCTCTGGGCCCAGCTTTCGATGCCTTTCGGAGCGATTGCCGCTGTGCTGTTTGTTCAGGGCATGACACGATCGGGCTTTGCCGATATTGGCGGCCCGATTGATGCGATCGTTCTGCTTGCAGTGGCCGCAGGCGGGGCCGTGGGCATGGCGATTTTAGTTTACACAATCGAGTCTCTCTTTTGGCGGCAAGGCGGCGAGGGATAAGCCCCGCCGCCCCTACTCTACTCTGCCGCGACGGCTTTCATAAAACGGTCGCGGATTATGACTGGGTCCATTGTAATCACCGGCATCTTGGCGTTGCCGCTGTCGCATTTCACGACCATCACCGTCATTTCGCCACCGTCCAGTGCCTCTTGCAGTACGCGGCCTGCGTCTACATCGCGGCATTCGATCACGCGCTCGCAGCCGCAGGCCTCGGCCACTTTGGCGAGCGAGGTTTTCTTGCCTGTATAGGTCGGTTGATCGCCGGTGGAGCCATAAGAGCCGTTGTCGATGATCATCAGGATATAGTTGTTGGCAACATTGTTGGCGATGGTCGGCAAAGTTCCCATGTTGGTGAGGATGGAACCATCACCGTCGATCACGATTACAGGCTTGGGTTGCGCAAGAGCGAGGCCAAGACCAATGCTTGAGGCCAAACCCATCGTGCCAAGCATGTAAAAGTTGGTCGGTTGATCATCGATTGCATGTAACTCTTGGCTTGGGATACCGATGTTACAGACAACCAGCTGGTCACGCAGGATCGGGGCGATTTCTTTCAGGATTTCAGAACGGATCATTGGTCGCCATAGCCTCCCCAGAAGTTGGCATCGGTCAGGATGGCCACGGGTTTGTTGCACATGAAGGTGTATTTCAAGATCATGTCGAGTTCTTCGACATCTGATTGTTTATGGAAGTGATAGGTCGGGATATTCATCTGAGCGAGAAGTGCTTTGGTGTGTACGGCCATTTCAACTTGGCAGGCAACAGGCTCACGCAGCTCGCCGCGATAGCTGATCAGCATCGGAAGTGGCATCCGGTAATACTGGATGAGGGTTGCCAGTGTGTTGATCGTCACACCGATCGCTGTATTTTGCATGATAATAGCGGGGCGCTTACCGCCCATCCAGGCACCCGCACAGAGCCCCATGCCCTCGTCTTCTTTATTGGACGGAATATGAAAAATCTGGTCATGATTTTCTATCTCATCAATCACCCCTGCCAACTGCTTGCACGGCACAGTTGTCACAAACGAAATGTCATTGGCTACCAGATCATCAGTGATCTTTTTGTCGATATTCATTGAAGCCCTCCCGAACACGATGAGCACATTATGGGGGAGCTTGGCCAGCTTGCTCAAGAGCGCTTTGGGACCCTCTCGTTTGTTTTTAGTTTGCCTGAAGCGAGCCTTGTTGCTTTTCGAAAGTACGCCGGACCACATCAAGCGAAAGACCCAAGCGTTCCACATAAATGACACTGAAAAAGAGAGCGCCCCGAAATGGCCACATCTAGTCATCTGAGTCTGCTGGCGCGCACTTGCCAATACCGCATCAAGGCCAATGAAAAAGCGCCAGATGGGTCGCCGTGAGAAAAACAGTGTCGCGGTGAGGAAAGTTTTTGCGGCGAAGCCCGCATAAGAGAAGGGAAACATGGAGGAAGACTTGCGATGACAACAGATGTTTCTGGCGTAATGCGCCCTGTGGCCACGGCCAATGGTTTACCTAATGACCACTATGTAGACAAGCGCATCTTTCTGGAAGAGCGCGATGCCGTTCTCTACAACAACTGGTCAGGCATTGCGGTCGCCGCTGATGTTCCTGAAAAAGGCGATGCGAAGCCGATCGAGTTTCTGGGCATGCCGCTGCTTCTCATCAGAGACAAAGACGGAGATGTACGGGTCTTCCAAAACACCTGCCGTCATCGCGGTATGATTCTTGTCTCCGAGCCCAAGAAGATCGAAGGCGCAATCCGATGCCCTTACCATTCTTGGTGCTATTCAACGAAAGGCGATCTTGTTGCTACGCCGCATGTGGGCGGGCCAGGGATGAACACCCACAAGGATATGCCGCGCAGCGAGCTTGGACTGTATGAGGTGCCGAGTTACATTTGGCTCGGTGTTGTTTATGTCAACGCTTCAGGCACTGCCGCTCCATTTGAAGAAATTCATGCTGAGCTCCTGGAGCGCTGGAAAGAATTTGACGTGCCGCTCTATCATGGCGGTGAAGACAGCAAGTTTGAGCTGGACGTAAACACCAACTGGAAGCTCGCTGTTGAAAACTATTGTGAGAGCTATCACCTGCCGTGGGTTCATCCAGGGCTGAACAGCTATTCGCGCCTCGAAGATCACTACAACATCGAAGAATACGGCCGCTACTCAGGCCAAGGTACTTTGGTGTACCGTCAGTTGACTGGACAAGAAGGCGAAACTTTTCCTGACTTTCCAAACCTCTCGGACAAATGGGACACTGGCGGCGAATACATTACTGTCTATCCCAATGTTTTGCTTGGCGTGCAACGCGACCATGCCTTTGCGATTATCCTAGAGCCCAAAGCGGTCGACAAAACTGTAGAGCATGTGCACTTGTTTTATGCGGAGCCTAAAGTTGACGAAGCCTTGCGCGCAAAGAACGCAACGCAGTGGAAAACGGTCTTCATCGAGGACATTTTCGTTGTCGAAGGCATGCAGAAGGGCCGTTACGGTCGCGGATTTGACGGCGGACGCTTCTCTCCAGCGATGGACGGACCGACGCATTGCTTCCACGATTGGGTCGCCAATCAGGTCACATCGCATCGTCAACAACTGGCGGCCGAATGAGTGAGCTTCAGACGCGACTTCTGTCTGCGCATGAAGAGGATGACCGTAAAGGCCTGATAGCGCTTTACACAGAGGCGGCGGATCAGTCCAATGACATGATAGAGCGGTCCTTCTTTCTCACACATGCATTTGTGTTTGCACTGGAGGCGGGCGATATGCGCGCGCCTCTTTTGCATGACCGTTTGCGCGAGATGGGGCGGATTTAGTTGCCCTGCCTTTGAGGACAAGCTAATGGCAACGCCATGTTAGACAAAGCCGAAGATATTCACCCGCTCTTTAACGGCGCTCCTAAAAGCACCGAGTTCAAAAAGCTGCGAAAACGCATTGTGAGCCAGACTCGCGGGGCAATTGAGCAGTATGGTATGATCGAACCAGGCGGCAAATGGCTTGTCTGCTTGTCTGGCGGAAAGGACAGCTATACGCTGCTCGCAGTATTACACGAGCTAAAGTGGCGTGGCCTTCTGCCTGTTGAGCTTCTGGCCTGCAATCTTGACCAAGGGCAACCAGGATTCCCCGCAACCGTATTGCCAAAGTTTCTACAAGAACGCGAGGTTGCCCATCGTATCGAGTATCAGGACACATATTCGATCGTGATGGATAAAGTTCCTCAAGGACGCACCTTTTGTGCTCTGTGCTCGCGCTTGCGCCGCGGCAATCTTTACCGCATCGCACGCGAAGAGGGCTGCACCGCTGTTGTGCTTGGGCATCATCGTGACGATATACTGGAAACGTTTTTCATGAACCTCTTTCACGGCGGGCGACTTGCAACAATGCCGCCGAAACTCGTGAATGAAGAGGGCGATTTGTTTGTTTATCGTCCGCTCGCGCACGTGGCAGAAGTAGATTGCGAAAAGTTCGCGCGCGATTTGAATTATCCGATCATTCCCTGCGACCTCTGTGGAAGTCAGGACGGCCTGCAGCGCCAGCAAGTGAAACAGATCCTTGATGGTTGGGAGAAGAATAGCCCTGGCCGACGCCAAGTGATGTTTCGAGCACTGATGAACACGCGCCCTAGCCATCTACTGGATCCTGAATTGTTTGATTTCAAAGCTCTTTCACGATCAGAGCCTGATAGCGCTTTAGAAAACGAGCTGCCGCCCCTCTTCCGTTAAGGGCCTGTTGATATAATAGCGCTAGCTTTCCTCAAACGAGTTTGAGGATTGTAACGATGGCGCTGCACCGTAGGGATGCACTAAGAACAAGTTCGAAGCGGCTGAGCAGCTGGCTCTTAGGAGCTCACATGCTTGCCTTTGTCCCCGCGATTGCGCTCAGCGCTTTTTGGATTGCTGGCGAGCATGCACTTGTCATGGTCGCACTTGGTCTCCCGATCTTGTATCTCTTGACAGGCACTCTGAATGAGGCACGTGCGGCCAAGACATGCGAAATCGACGCGACAACAGGTCTTCCCATGATCGACCAACTCGAAAATGATGCGGAAGAAATGATCGTTTCATGCAGCGAAGCGGGACGAAAATCTGCCCTGTTTTTTATTCAACTCGAAGAGTTTGAAGCGCTTGTTCAACGCTATGGTCAAGAGGCCACAGGTGCACTGTTGGAGAGGTTGGGGGAAAGGTTCCGCGCTCTGCTTCGGGAACATGACACCGTTTATTGGCTTGGTGGGGCGCGCTTTGCCATCTTGATCGCGCCTGTGCCACAATTTGAGCTGGAAAGTGCAGTTCAACTTTCCTCACGGCTACAGTCAGCAGCTGAAGAACCCGTTTCTGTGAATATGCAGGCTCTTTTTGTCAGCGCTGCCGTCGGTTTTTGTTTGAGTACGCGCAGCCCCGAGGGCACGGCATCGGCTTGGATGAGGGCCAGCGAAACAGCGTTGAACGAAGCGACACGGAACAACCCCTCTTCAATTCGCGCTTACAGCGCTGAAATGGGCGAAACCAGCATGAAGCGAGAGGCTTTGATGCGCGAGGCGTTCTTTGCTCTGGACAATGGCGAAATTTCGCCTTGGTTTCAGCCGCAAATTTCCACAGATACAGGCCGCGTAACGGGGTTTGAAGCGCTTGCCCGCTGGCATCACCCGAAGCGAGGAACAGTGGCACCCGCAGATTTCCTCCCGGCCCTACAAGACACTGGTCAAATGGAACGCTTGGGTGAAGTCGTACTGTATGGCGCTTTGACCGCCCTAAAAACTTGGGACCGCGCAGGTTTTTTTGTGCCATGCGTTGCCGTAAATTTTACGGCCGAAGAGCTGCGCAATCCGAAGCTGGCGGAAAAAATCCGGTGGGGCCTGGACAGGTTTGATTTATCACCCGACCGACTGACAATTGAAGTTCTTGAAACCATCGTAGCGGGCTCACCTGAAGATGCGGCGGCTCGCAATCTTGCGGCACTTGCAAAACTAGGTTGTCGCATTGATCTGGACGATTTTGGCACAGGACATGCTTCTATCACGGCGATACGTCGCTTTACTATCGAGCGGATCAAGATAGACCGCTCTTTCATCAGCCGGGTTGATAAAGATCAGGAGCAGCAGCGCATGGTCTCCGCAATCCAGACGATGGCCGAGCGCCTTAGGCTTGAAACACTGGCCGAAGGCGTCGAAACATCAGGCGAACATGCGATGCTTGGCCAACTCGGCTGTGCTCATGTGCAAGGCTTTGCAATAGCCCGCCCGATGCCGTTTTATGACACCCTTTGCATGGCTCACCCAACACAACACCAAACTAGGTACTCTTCCACAGATTCGAGGCGGAACGGCCATTTAACGACGGGTATGATGAAGCCTAATGGCATCAAGGCTCCACTCCTAGTTATTGCCTCAGGCAGGATCCGACAGCACTTCAGGCAAGATTCCCGCTTCCTTTTGCCCCAAAGGACCAATAACCGCTTGACCTTCGGCTCGTCACTCTGTTGAACCTGCCACACTCTCAAAGGCAAAGGGCTCGGGTCTTTATGGACGATCAGAACAAGAATCTCATTCTCGCTGTTGCGCTTAGCATGCTTGTCATTCTGGGATGGAGCGTTTTCTTTCCGCCGCCCGAACCAAGCCCGCAAGACCTTGCAGCAACGGCGCCAGCCAGTGAGACCGTATCTGGCAACACAGCCAGCGTGCCTTTGGCAGCGTCCGGTGCAGAACCCGTCGTCGCAGCCGAGGTCAAGACTGCAGCAGATGCACCGCGTATCAAAATCGAAAGCGGCCATGTTGAAGGCACAATTTCGCTTTTGGGCGGGCGCTTTGACGAGCTTAAGCTGAAGCAATACCGTCAGACACTTGACGCTGACAGCGATATTGTTTCCTTGCTCAAGCCGACTAGCGCAGAGAATGCCTACTATGCGCTTTACGGTTGGGCACCCGGTGGCGGCCTCGCGCCCGATCTTGTTCCAGGTCCGAACACGATCTGGACGCTGGAGAGCGGTGAAATTTTGACACCAAGCACGCCTGTGGTTCTCGCATGGGAGAACGGTCAGGGGCTCACCTTCCGCCGTGAGATCAGCCTTGATGAAAACTATATGTTTGCCATTCAACAATCTGCCCAAAACAATAGCACAAATACTGTCAGCCTTGCGCCTTACGGTACGATTGCGCGCCATGGTGAGCCTGCCGACCTCAAAAACTTCTTTATTTTGCACGAAGGCGCAATCCGTCACGTGGCGGGAGAGCTCACAGAAACAGATTATGGCGACTTTGAGTCCGCGCGCGCCCACGAAGAGCTCCAAGTTGGCGACAAGGGCTGGACCGGCTTTACAGATCACTACTGGATGACCACATTGATCGTTGATCAGGCGGGTGCAAAGATCAGCACTTTCCAAGACACGACACGCAATATCTTCCAGACCACAGCCAAACACAAAACTGAGACACTCGCCCCAGGCCAGAGTGCTGTCGTTTCATCGCGCCTGTTCGCAGGTGCAAAAGAGTGGGAAACGATCCGCAACTACGAAAACGAAAGCGGCGTACCCAAGTTCCTCGACAGTATCGATTGGGGCTGGTTCTTCTTCATCACCAAGCCAATGTTCTGGCTGCTGCACTACTTGCACGCTCTTATCGGCAATATGGGTTGGGCGATCATCGGACTGACCTTCATCATCAAACTTGTTCTTTTCCCACTGGCTTACAAATCCTACGCCTCTATGGCCAAGATTAAAGAGCTTCAGCCGCAAATGGAGAAGATCAAAGAGCAGGCAGGCGACGACCGTCAAAAAGTCCAACAGGAAATGATGGCTCTCTACAAAAAGGAAAAGGTCAATCCCGCTGCGGGCTGTTTGCCGATCCTGATGCAAATCCCGATTTTCTTCTCCCTCTACAAAGTGATTTTTGTAACTCTTGAACTGCGGCATGCGCCATGGATCGGCTGGTTGACTGATCTGTCCGCTCCCGACCCTTCGACAATCTTCAACCTGTACGGCCTGCTCCCGTGGGATGCTCCTGAACAGGGCTCTGTTCTGGCACTGATCTTCATTGGTGTGCTCCCACTTCTCCTCGGGATCACAATGTGGCTTCAGCAAAAGCTGAACCCAGCACCCTCTGATCCTATTCAGCAACAAATCTTTGCTTGGATGCCGTGGGTTTTCATGTTCATGCTCGGAAGCTTTGCCTCGGGTCTTGTGATCTACTGGATCGCCAACAACACGATCACTTTCACACAGCAATATCTGATCATGCGCAGTCACGGCTACAAACCCGATGTGTTTGGCAATATTCTGTCTAGCTTCAAGCGGAAGTCGAAAGACGCAGAATGACCCCAAAAGTTATCCAGCTCTGGCGCCACCCCGTGAAGAGCCACGGACGTGAAGCGCTTGAGCGGGTGACGCTCACAGCAGGGGAAACCCTGCCTTGGGATCGGCTTTGGGCGGTTGCACATGACAGCTCGACTGCAGATGGTTCAGAGTGGGTTCCCTGTCAGAACTTTTCCATCGGGACCAAAGCTCCACGCCTCGCCGCAATCAATGCTGTGGTGAATGAAACAAACGGTCGCATCCGCTTAACTCACCCCGAGCTGGGCACGCTTGAGTTTGACCCAGACCAGGAAGGCCAAAAGCTAATCGCTTGGGCAGGAGGGCTCATTCCAAAAGATCGCGCACAATCTGCTCGGGTTGTTCGCTGCAAAACGCGCGGTTTTACTGATACGGAATTTGCCTCAATTTCAATTATGAATGCGGCGTCGCATCGCGCGGTTGAAGAAAAGCTTGGGCGCAAACTTGAGCCAGAGCGTTGGCGCGGAAACATCTGGCTTGACGGTTTTGGGCCTTGGGACGAGTTTGACTGGATGGGAAAGACGCTCAAGATTGGCGCTGCCCGAATTTTGATTAAAGAGCGGGTTGTCCGCTGCAAACATACCATGGCGTCGCCCAAAACTGGCGAACGTGACACCGATACACTCGCTCTTCTACGCGACAACTGGGGACACCAGGATTTTGGCGTCTACGGCGAGGTGATTGAAACTGGCGACATTCGCCTAGGCGATATAGCAGAGGTGCTCTGATGCAACTTCCTTTCCCATTGGCCGAAGTGCCTGATGACTTTGCCCGCGAAAAAGGGCGCAAACTCTTCGCTGGAGGCGGGGCCGAATTCGTCAAAGGCGTTGTGGCCATGTCTGGCCTTCCCGATGGTGATCGGCTCGAAGTGTGCTTTGCTGGCCGATCCAATGTCGGCAAGTCCTCGCTGATCAATGCGCTGACAAATCGCAAAGGTCTGGCGCGGGCCTCAAACACGCCTGGGCGGACACAAGAGATCAACTTCTTCACCCTTGAAGAAACCCACTATCTCGTCGACCTTCCCGGATACGGCTATGCCAACGCCCCTCTTCCGATTGTTGAGCGCTGGCAACGACTGCTCAAGCAATACCTCTCAGGGCGGCAAAACCTGCGGCGCGCCTTTGTCTTAATTGATGCGCGCCATGGTGCGAAGGCGGTGGACGAAGAAATCATGAGCCTACTCGACAGCTCAGCTGTGACGTTTCAGTGCGTGATGACAAAAGCAGACAAAGTGAAAGAGGCAGACCGCGAGCGCTCAATCGAGGCCACACGAAAAGCACTTGCAAGGCATCCAGCCGCTTTTCCCGAGATCATTATGACCTCAAGTGAAAAAGGCGACGGGATCGAGACGCTACGTGCTGTGATCGCTTCGCTGGAGTAAGACAGCTTTCAAAGCTAAAAGCACCGGCCCGTTTCCGCTTTACCAAGCATCCGCTTGCGCCTTTGCCTGCAATAGGGTCAAATTGTGCAACTGAATGAAGGCGCATAAAATGAAGACTCAGAACATGAACCGAGACTGGATTGCCACTGCCCGCACATTGAACCAAGCATTGCCCAATTTGCAGCGCTACACGGGCGCGATTGTGGTGGTGAAATTCGGCGGCCACGCGATGGGTGATGACGCGGCGATGGACGAGTTCGCGCGAGATATCGTTCTGATGCAGATGGTTGGGGTAAATCCCGTCATTGTTCATGGCGGCGGGCCGATGATCAACGAAAAGCTCGATGCACTTGGTATCAAAAGCGAGTTTGTGAACGGCAAGCGCGTAACAGACGCCGCAACGGTTGAAGTGGTCGAGATGGTGCTCTCTGGTCTTGTGGGCAAACGTATCGTCCAAGCCATCAATCGGCAGGGTGGCAAGGCTGTCGGATTGTCGGGCAAAGATGCCAATCTCATGGTTTGCAAGCAGACGAACCCAGACCTTGGCTTTGTTGGTACGCCAGACCAAATGGACGCAAGCATTCTACGCGACCTCTTCGAAAAGGGCGCGATTCCTGTAATCGCACCCATCGGGGCGGGCCATAGTGGCGAAACCTTCAACGTCAACGGCGATACCGCTGCAGGTGCTATTGCTGCGGCTCTCAAGGCCGACAGACTTTTGCTACTGACAGATGTCGAAGGCGTGAAAAATAAGTCTGGTGACGTTTTGACCGAGCTCACCTCACAGTCGATCCGCGACATGATTGCAGATGGGACAATAGCGGGTGGTATGATCCCCAAGACCGAAACCGCGCTTCTAGCGATTGACGGTGGAGTGAGGGGCGTTGTCATTCTGGATGGGCGTGCGCCTAACGCCTGCTTGCTTGAGCTTTACACATCTCACGGGGCGGGTACACTTATTCGTGGCTGACGAGAGAGTGACTTGTTTCATCGCGCTTGGGAGATCATATTCGAACTATGGAACATGAAGCTCTCATACGCCTTAGTATCTTCATCGGCCTGTTTGCTCTTCTCGCAGTGGCAGAAGCCTATCTGCCTAGGCGCGCTCGACAGGTTCCGCGCAAGACGCGCTGGCGGACAAACTGGGGGTTCTCGCTCCTAAATACTGGTGCTCTTCGCCTGCTGGCGTTTGGCCTTCCACTCTTGGCAGTGGGCGCCGCTATTGATGCAGCGCAGAACGGCTGGGGGCTTTTCAACCTGCTAGATTGGCCAACTGGGCTAGAGATTGTTCTGGCTATTCTCTTCTTTGATTTCGCGATTTGGCTACAGCATCTCATCACACATAAAGTGCCTCTGCTTTGGCGCCTGCACCGTGTTCATCACGCGGATACAGAAATCGACGTGACGACAGCCATTCGCTTTCATCCAGTGGAAATTGCATTGTCGATGCTTCTCAAGATCGGCCTCGTCTATCTAGTGGGCCCTGCTGCGCTCGCCATCATCCTGTTTGAGATCATTCTCAACGGCACAGCCATGTTCAATCATTCGAATCTCGCCCTGCCCCGTTGGCTCGATAAAGCTGTGCGGCTTGTCCTTGTCACGCCAGATATGCACCGCGTGCACCACTCCGTACATCGCTCCGAACATGACAGCAATTATGGCTTTTCGCTTTCAATGTGGGATAGGATCTTTGGAACCTATATTGCTCAGCCCAAGGACGGACACACCAAAATGAAAATCGGGCTTCAATGGCAAGATCCACGCCCCTCCAAACTTGGCTGGAGCCTATGGTTGCCTTTCATGAAGCGCTGACCCCTGCCCCAGAGCAAGTGGCGCTCGCCATCTTTGGCGCGTTTCATGAGCGTGACGAGACACTTGTGTTGCTTGGCCCAGATGAACCTGGGTTCTGGGCCCACTTTACGGCCTCCGCGGAGTATCAAGACGGTCAGCCTGACCCGCTGGATCGCTGGTCTCGCCGTATTATCACTTGTCTGGCTGAGGATTGGGGCGGTGCTCCCGTGTTTCCCTCGGATGGGCCGCCCTATGCGTCCTTCCTCGACTGGGCCTTGGAGACGGGCCAAGCGTGGCAATCGCCCGTCGGCATGCTTGTGCATGCGCGTGCAGGTTTAATGGTGTCCTATCGTGGCGCTGTGCGTCTACAAGGCCGCCTAGATCTGCCACCACCCGGTAGAAACCCCTGCAGAAACTGCGCTGATAAGCCTTGCCTGACCGCTTGCCCTGTGGAAGCTCTCAACGCGCAAATGGATTACGATGTGCAACGCTGCAAAACACATATTACCCACCCTGAAGGCAGCACCTGCCTAACGAAGGGCTGTCTCGTACGCCGTGCCTGCCCTGTGTCTCAGGACTATGCCCGCCTTCCCGAACAATCAGCCTTTCACATGAGGAGTTTTTTGTGAGTCTCGAGTTAATTGTTATGCGTCATGCGAAGTCCAGCTGGTCTGATCCTTGCTTGTCAGATCACGCCCGCCCCCTTAACGGACGCGGGCGTGCCAGCGCCAAGGCCATCGGCACATGGATGAAAGAGGAAGGCTATCAACCAGACCAGACGCTCTGTTCCACTTCGACGCGCACACGCGAAACGCTCGATCAACTCGAACTGGATACAGAGCCAAACTATTTAGAGCCCCTTTACCATGCGAGCGAAGACAGAATGCTTCAGCTCTTGCAAAATAGAACCAAGGGCAAGAGCGTTTTGATGCTTGGGCACAATCCGGGAGCCGCCTTTTTTGCGCAAGCTATTTTAAGTAAGCCCCCGAAGAGTGATGCTTTCTCGCTGTTTCCAACAGCGGCTGTTTTGGTCGTGCGCTTTGACACAACAAACTGGCGTGACCTGCGCTTTGGACATGGAACTCTTACCGCGTTTATCGTGCCACGAATGCTTTTGCCCCAAACTTAGACGCCTTGATGCGTGGCAAGCTTGGAGCCCAGCCCGCAGCCATCGCCCTCGCATCAACACTTTCATGAAGGCTTTCACAAGCTCCAGCCCCGACACGGCGACGTCCACGCAGCAGAAAGAGCTTACCCCAGCTTTTCCATGTCCCCACAGATTTGGCCGCAGGGTCACGCGGAAACCGTGCCCGCCAGCCTTGTGGCAAGGGCAGCCCAAAACTTTCGGCGCGTTCGAGCATCCACACAAGCGGAATATTGGATAAGAGCCGTGCTTGGGCATCACCATCAAGCTGGCCACCAATGTCACCATGTGTTCCTGGAAACCACACTTGTTCCACGCGACCCTGCCAGTTTTGCGGACACTCCCAGAGCACTGGTTCAAAAACAGAGCGGGTCTCATGCAAGGCAAGCGCCTGAAAACCATGACGAATGGCCGAGTCAAGCTGGTGATTGTGAAAAGCGTGATTGCTCTCCGACCAGCGCCACAATAGCGGCAGACGAAGCCCTAAGGCCTTCACGGTATCCCAGACACCAACCATCTCGACCTCGGCCTTTTCATGGCAAAACTGAGCTTGAAACGCAGTCTTCTGGGCATTGCCTGCCCCAAGTTGGTAAAGCCGATAGGCTTGCTCAACATTTCGTTCTGTCGCGTGCTCAGGGCGTAAAAGGCCCACCGCATCGATCACACCAGCAAGTGAGCGGACAGCATAAGCGCCTCGCGAGTACCCAAAGAAAAAGATTTTGTCGCCATCACGATAGCGCGACGCGAGATAGCCATAGGCGCGCTTAATCTGGCGGTTGACCCCGCGCCCCATTAAAACATGATGTGTGCTACGCCAATCGTTCCACTGAACACCGGCCTCATAGAAAACCGAAACAGGCCCGCCCGTTTCGCTCAGAAGCCGGAAAGTCAGTCCAGCATTGGTTTCGCAGCCCGGCTTAAGCGATGACATTGTACCATCCAGAACAATCACATGACTCATAGGGCCACGAACCCGCTTCATAGCGGTTTGCCCGTGCCGTTGATCTGGCCAGATCAGGCCAAAGAGGCGTTTTCCCATTCGATTAAATGGCATAGCTCTTCTGCTTTTATTACCCATCCACTTTGCTGCATTCTTCAATCACTGCCCAAGCACAGTATCGTGAGAGGTATGAAACTTAATTCCGCTCGCGAAACACATGCACCTACGCTCTGGCATGAGCACAGGGGGAGCTATTGCTTACGCAGACGCTAGCATCAAATTTTGGCAAGCTTAGGGCACAATCATGCCGAGAGGTGTTTTGCAAATCACAGACGTTTGACAGTTATCACGTCGCGAACACCGTAACCATTAAAGCGGGTTACAATGGCAAGAGAATATGCGCCCATGCCTGCAAAGAGGAGGTAGTCCCCTTCCTCCAAGCCTTCAGGAAGGCTTACAGGCTGGGGCAAACAGTCAAGACTGTCACAGGTTGGTCCAAAAACAGTTTGTGGCCGCTCGCCTCCTTCTTTCAGAGCGCCCCTTGCTGACAGGCAGCTGACACGGTCTGTCGCCGATATGTCGCGCCATTCGGCAAAGCCGCCGTATATTCCGTCGTTGAGAAAAACGGTTCCGTCCGCGCGGATGGCCTTTACGCAGGCCAAAAGAGAAAAGCTCTCGGCAACCATCGCGCGTCCAGGCTCACAAACCAGCGCGGGAGGCAGCTCAAAAGCCTGTCTGACTGCCAAATCAATCTCTTGAAACACACCCTCAAGATCGGGGGCCATTCCGCTGCGATGCGAAGCGAAACCACCTCCAACATTCAAACGCTCGGGTTCAACGCCAGCTTGCTGGGCGATTTCCGCCGCAGCCCGAATATACTGCACCCAAGCGTCGGGACTGTCGCACTGTGTTCCGGGATGAAAGGTCAACGCGGGGCGATAGCCCGCCGCAGCCACTGCTTTTAATATCACCACAGCCTCAGCAGGGGTTGCACCAAATTTGGCCCCAAAATCATAATGTGCACCTTTGACAGGCAGCTTAAATCGCACGGCAACTTCCTCAGCAGCATGTTGAGGTGTGCCGAGTTTGACCAACTCTGCAAGATCATCAACCGACCAAGACCGAACATGCGCCGCTTTGCCCGCCGCAATTTCGGCGCGCGAGCGCACAGGGTTGTTGTAATGCAGATCTGCTGTTGCAGAGGCCGCCCGCACCTGAGCGATCTCCTCGAGGCTGGCCACATCAAATCCGCTCAATCCAGCGGCGACAAGGTTCTCCAGAACTACGGGTGCGGAGTTGGCCTTCACGGCAAAGGTGACCTGGCCCCGAAAACCGCGGCAAAACCTATCAGCTTGCTCGCGCAAAACCCGTGGCGCAAAATACATGACAGGCGCTTCAGGCCGCTTTAGCCCAATGTGCTCTTTTGGAGTCTCAAATACGCCACGTTCAAACATCGCACTGCCTCGCTTTTCTTTTCAGTTTTGCGCGAAAATTGATCTTTTCCACGAGGCATTTCTGATATATTGCCTAATTATATTAGCAAAGTGACGTAAGTTTATGAAAAGTGACGAACTAGACGCAAAGCTAGTAGCCCTGCTTGCAGAAAACGCTCGCGCGCCTGTGGCCACCTTGGCACGCCGCCTCGGACTTGCACGCACGACCGTTCAGACCCGCATCGAACGGCTGGAAACCACAGGTGCTATTGCTGGCTATACGATCCGCCGCGGTGCAAAAGGACGCGCGGCCTTGCGTGCGACTGTGCTCATCTCGATCGAGCCGCGCTCAGGACCAGCTGTGCTTGCCCGTCTCAAAGTGCTATCAGGTGTTGAGCAAGTGCATACAACCTCTGGCCGATGGGATTTGATCGCTCTCCTGAGCGCCCCAACAACAGAAGCATTGGATGACACTCTGGATGACATTGGCGCCGCCAAGGGCGTCCGTAGCTCCGAAAGCCTCATTCATCTCAGCACAAAGATAGACCGCAGCTAAGAGCGATTCAGCTTTTTGATTTCAGCAAATATGCTTTGGATGCAGGGGCAAAGCCCCTGCACGGGTCAGATCATCACAAAGTGAAAATTCGACATTAGATTTCTGCCAACCGTTTGAGAGCAGCCTTCATCAGCCCCTCTTCCTCTTCACGCTCGGCCAGATTGGCACGCGTTTCCTCGACAACTTCGTCAGGGGCACTTTCGACAAACTTGGGGTTTCCAAGCCGTCCACGCATCCCGCCGATTTCTTTAGCAAGCTTGCCAAGGCTCTTTTCGAGACGCGCTTTCTCCTCATCAACATCAATGATGTCCGCGAGAGGAAGACCAAACTCGGCACCCGTCACGCTGAGCGCAGCTGTGCCTTTCGGGAACTCCGCCACGATATGCAATTCATCCATCCGTGCAAGTTTCTTGATTAGGGCTTCATTGCCATCATAAGCAGCCTTCGCCTCCTCACTCATATTACGAACGACAACGGGCACTTTCAGACCAGCAGGCACGTGCATCTGCGCACGCACAGAGCGGATTTCCTCGACGAGACCGATAACCCAGTTCATTTCGGCATCCGCCGCCGCATCGACAAGCTCGCTCCCGTAGGTTGGCCAATCGGTATGCGCGAGAATCTTTTTACGCTCACCCAAAGTGCCCCAGAGTTCTTCAGTGATAAACGGCATGATCGGGTGCAACAGGACAACACATTGATCAATCATCCAAGCCATTACGGCCTGTGTTTCAGCTTTTGTGGCAGCGTCCCCATCAAGCAGGAGCGGTTTGGAGAACTCGACATACCAGTCGCAGACTTCGCCCCAGACGAAGGAATAAAGCGCATTGGCCGCATCATTGAAACGATAGGCTTCAAGTGCCGCATCAACAGTTTCGCGCACCTTGGCGGTCTCACCGATGATCCATTTGTTCACAGTCGCGCTGGCCTCTGGCACGGCCCCGTCAGAGCCAACAGCCTCGTTCATTTCCGCAAAGCGTGCTGCGTTCCAGAGCTTGGTTGTGAAGTTGCGATAGCCGGTGATCTTTTGTTTTGAAAGCTTGAGAACGCCCCCCAGCGCCGCCATCTGCGCATTGGTGAAGCGCAGAGCATCAGCCCCAAATTCATCAACAATTTCAAGTGGGTCGATCACGTTGCCCGTCGTTTTGGACATCTTCTTACCCTTATCGTCGCGGACGAGCTGATGCAGATAGACCGTGTGAAACGGGATCTCGTTGACCACAGCTTTTTGCATCATGATCATCCGTGCCACCCAGAAGAACAGAATATCCGCGCCCGTGACAAGCACATCTGTCGGGAAGTAGCGCTTCATCTCGTCAGTGTCTTCGGGCCAGCCAAGTGTACCAATCGGCCAGAGGCCGGAGGAGAACCACGTGTCGAGGACATCAGGGTCGCGCTGAAGCTTTTTGCCACCCGCCTTTTCAAGCGCCTCTGCCTCTGTTGTAGCGCAGTAATGGGTGCCTTCTTCGTCATACCAAACAGGGATCTGATGCCCCCACCAGAGCTGGCGGGAGATGCACCAAGGCTCGATGTTTTCAAGCCAGTGGTAGTATGTTTTTTCGCCACTCTCAGGCATGATCTTGATCTCGCCATCGCGAACCGCGTCAAGCGCAGGGCCGACAACTTTCTCGGCATCGACAAACCACTGGTCTGTCAACATCGGCTCGATCACCACTTTGGAGCGATCGCCAAAAGGCTGCATGATCGGCTTGTTCTCGACATAGGGCACAAGGCGGGTTTGGCTCTCGCCCTCCTCGTCCTTGAACTCTTCGCTCACCAACACGGCGAGGCCTTCAGATGTGATCTGCTCGACCACCTTTTTGCGCGCTTCAAAACGGTCCAGCCCGCGCAGCTCTTCGGGCACAAGGTTGAGCGCATCTGCCTCTGCAATTGTCAGCTCTTTCAATCCCTTAGAGACTTCCATTGCCAGGATTGCGGCCTCGTCATAGGGCGCGCCATCGGAGCGCATATGGCCCTTGGTGTCCATCAGGCGGTAGAGCGGAATGCCCGCCCGTTTGGCGACTTCGTAGTCGTTGAAATCATGCGCACCGGTGATCTTCACCGCGCCCGAGCCAAAATTCATGTCGGGGTATTCATCGGTGATGATCGGGATGAGGCGGCGGTGCTCTTTCGGCCCCACGGGGATTTCACAGAGCTGGCCGACGATAGGCGCATAGCGCGCGTCATCAGGGTGCACGGCGACCGCGCCATCGCCCAGCATCGTCTCGGGGCGGGTCGTCGCAATGGCGATATAATCGCGCTCTTCTTCGAGCGTCACATTGCCGTCTTCGTCTTTCTCGACGTAGGTATATGTCGCCCCGTTCGCGAGCGGGTATTTGAAGTGCCACATGTGGCCTGCAACTTCGAGGTTTTCGACCTCAAGATCGGAGATCGCTGTTTCGAAATGCGGGTCCCAGTTGACCAGACGCTTGCCGCGATAGATGAGCCCTTGCTCATACATTTCAACAAAAACCTTGATGACAGCGTCGTGGAAATTCGGCGAATTTTCGTGGCCAATACGCGGGTCACCCTCTGCACCTGCCATAGTAAAAGCGTTGCGATTCCAGTCACATGAGCAGCCAAGGCGCTTCAACTGATCAACAATCGTCCCACCATACTGCCCCTTCCATTCCCAGACTTTTTCGAGGAATTTCTGACGCCCCAGCTCGGCCCTTGAGGGCTGCTGCGTGGCCGCGAGCATCTTCTCGACTTGCATCTGTGTGGCGATGCCTGCGTGGTCCTGTCCGGGCTGCCAGAGCGTGTCAAAGCCGCGCATCCGATGCCAGCGAATGAGGATGTCTTGCAAGGTGTTGTTGAAGGCGTGGCCGACGTGCAAAGCCCCAGTCACATTCGGTGGTGGGATCATGATTGTGAAACTCTCGTCGCGTGAGCGGTTGGCCCCTGCGCGGAAGGCGCCAGCCTCTTCCCACATTGCGGTGAGGCGCGGCTCGGCTTCGCTTGCGTTAAATGTCTTTTCCATCGCCATGAGTGTCTGCCCTTCTTGGGGTTTTCTGTTGCCTCACCGTCTACCCAATGCGCAGGCAAAACCCAAGGGTCAAAACCGCACGCAAAGACGCGACAGTAAAAGCATCGTACCGCATGGTTAACGCAGTTTGTGACGCCCGAAAACAGGGGGGTGAAAAGCGTGCACAACCCGTACACAAAGCGTGCACCGCCTGAGTCGTGATTTCGTTTACAGAAATTAACTTAATCGAGCGCGCGCTGCGGCCTCATAACCCTAAAATTTCGGTGCGCGATTTTGCATATTTGCTGCGATCACTTCCATCTGCTCGGGCTTGCCTATGAGGTCTGTTTGTTCACGACTTTCCGCCAAGAGCACTTCATCTTCTGAGGCGCCACTTTCGGCCAGCCCGATGAGCCGTTTGGCGGCGCGGATGGCAGACGGGCTTTTGGAGGCAATCGTCGCCGCGAGCGTTTGCGCTGCTTCAAGCGGGGCTTCGGACAGTTCCGTCACAAGACCCCACTCAAGTGCTTGCACCGCACTCACCGGCTCGGCGGTATAGGTCATTTTGCGGATCACATCCGAGCGCGCAAGTGCCGGCATGAGGACCATACCGCCCATGTCGGGGACAAGGCCCCATTTCATTTCCATCACCGCCAGTTTCGCATCAGGGTGCGCAATCCGAATATCGGCCCCAAGCGCGAGTTGGAACCCAGCACCATAAACCGCACCGTGAAGAGCCGCGATCACAGGCACAGGAATACGCCGCCAGACCATGCAGAGCTCTTGAAACAGGTTGGTGTTGCCGAATTCGCGCGGCATGATCCGTGCCTTGGGGTCACCTGCGGCCAAAACGGCGAAGCTCTGAACATCAAGCCCAGCGCAAAAAGCGCGCCCCTCGCCTGCAAGAACAACCGCGCGGATGCTCTGATCTGTGAGAAGCGCCTGCCCTGCGGCAACGAGGGCCTCCACCATCTCGATATCAACCCCGTTCATTTTATCAGCACGAGTCAGCGTGACATGAGCGATATGATCTTTGATCTCTGTGGTAACGCGGGGCATGGGCAGAACTCCTCTTTGGAAGAAGCCTAGCGCGCCTTCGCCCTTCAAAAAAGCTTAACGTAAAGGCACAATCTTCTCGACCGCGCGCATCATGCCGAGGGATTTGTCATAGACCAGCGTCAGGATACGGCGGCTGCCCGTTTTACTGGCGACAGTCGGCACGGCGCGCACCGCACCTGCAGCGAGTGTTGTTCCGATAAAGCCACGACGGGTGAGATTGGCCATGATGCGCCCTCCAGTTGCGAGTGACTCTCATTTAGGTTCGATTGAAACGATTACAAGTCCTCTTGCCGCGATGCCCCGCTTTGGCATACTCAAGCAACATGACACATACACGCTTCACAAAGCTCGCCGAGAGCCTGCCCGCCACCGTCCCTTTTGTCGGCCCAGAAGCTCAGGAACGCGCCATGGGAAAACCCTTTGCCGCGCGCGTCGGGGCGAATGAAAATGTCTTTGGCCCCTCGCCTCTGGCTCTCAAAGCCATGGCTGAGAGCCTAAAAGACATCTGGATGTATGGTGAAAGCGAAAACCATGATCTGCGTGCCGCGCTGGCGCTGCACCACGGCTGCGCTCCTGAGAACATAATGGTCGGCGAGGGCATAGACGGGCTTTTGGGCTATCTCGTGCGCTTGCTTATCGAGGAGGGTGACGCTGTCGTGACCTCCGATGGAGCCTATCCGACCTTCAACTACCATGTTGCCGGCTTTGGCGGCGTTTTGCACAAGTTGCCCTACCGCGACGATCATGAGGATCTGCCCGCGCTTCTTGAAAAGGCCCGCGAGACTGGGGCAAAGCTTGTCTATTTTGCCAACCCAGACAACCCGATGGCCACATGGAGCAAGGGCGCAGACGTGCTCAAGGCGCTTGAGCGCCTGCCAGAGGGCTGCCTTTTGGTGCTCGATGAAGCCTATATCGAATTTGCCCCCGAAGGCACAGCCGCCCCTATTCAAATCGAAGATCCGCGCGTCATTCGTATGCGGACGTTTTCTAAAGCCTATGGTCTGGCTGGCGCGCGTGTTGGCTATGCCCTTGGTGCTGCGCCGCTCATTATGGCCTTTAACAAAATCCGCAATCACTTCGGCATGAACCGCACCAGTCAGATTGGCGCTTTGGAGGCCCTTAAGGATCAGAGCTATCTTGGAGACACACTCGCAAACGTAAGCGCAGCGCGTCAGACGATTGCAGAGATTGCGTCTGCAAATGGTCTCAGCAGCCTGCCTTCGGCGGCTAATTTTGTCGCAATCGATTGCGGGCAGGACGGTGCCTTTGCCAAGGCTGTGCTCGACGGGCTGATCAAACGCGGCGTGTTTGTTCGCATGCCCTTTGTTGCGCCACAAAACCGTTGCATCCGCGTGAGCTGCGGCACGCCAGCCGATCTTGACGCACTCGCGGCCGCTCTGCCCGAGGCTCTGGCAGAGGCACGCAACAGCTAGGCCTTTTGTATTGCACTAAGCGTTCCAGACCCCGCGCTCTCAAAACGCAAAACGGCTCTTTGGAGGGTCCCCACCGTCCCTTTTAGGGATGCTCAAAATGCAATGCGCGTCATTCTATACGAGGGACAAAGCCACCACGGCGATCAGGAGCCCTGCGCCAAGCTCAAGAACAGCCGAGAGTTTGAGCGCCGATGCACTTCCCGCCATGGTCCCAAAAGCACTTTCGCGCATCACAACCGATAGCACCGCCACAATCACTGTGACGCTCGCCGTACCAAGACCCATTACAAAGGCTCCGGCAATGCCGACCAAATCGATCTCAAGTCGCCATGTCAGGATCAGGAGGAACAATGCGCCTGTGCAGGGGCGGATCGCCACAGAGCCAATCACCATAGTGGCATCTCGCAGGCTGTGTACTGCCCCCGCCTCTTCGGCGCTTGGGCCGTGTTTATGGCCACATCCACAGCTGCCATCGGCGTGCTGCGTGTGGCCACGGTGTTGCCAGATGCCATAAAGCTTACGCCCTCCTCGCAAAGCGAGCCATAGGCCCACGAGCGCAATCGCAAGATAAGAAGCTGGTGCAAGCCAGTCCTCAGCCAGACCTGTCATGGCTTGGCGCGTTAGGCCGAAAAGAAAGACACCCGCATACACCAGCAATACGGCTGCCGCCGCTTGCCCGAGACTTGAGAGCACCGCGAGGGTCGACAGCCGCACCACAGGCACGCGGCGTGCAGCGCCATATCCACCAATGATCAGCTTGCCATGACCTGGACCAGCGGCGTGAAAAAAACCGTAAGCAAAACAGAGGCCCATGAGCCCCCAGAAGGCCCCAGGCTCGCCCGCTTTGAGCGCGCGCAAGAGGCCTGCCATCGCGTTTTGGACATTGCGCTGGCCCTCCGCAGCCCATGTTGAAAGATCAGAGGAGCCCCCCAGCCCCCAGAGCCAGACAGCGAGGGCCACAACAGCGGCAAGGGCAATACTCAGGAGGCTGGTACGCATGTTACGATAATCTCATCTGCAAATTCTTCGCCGACTTCGGGGTAATCAGCTTCGGGATTGTCTACATCGTCTCCCCGAAGCTCAGCTTCGAGCCTCTTGGCGGCATCAAGATCAGCTTTTATCACTTTGGCCTCACAGCCCTCTGGCAAGTCAATACCGAGGCCAAGATCGTAGGCGGTATAATACGTCGGATCAAAAGCCTTGAGGCTGAGCGTTTTCGCAGAGCGCTCAAGCGCGCGGAAGTGGCGGGAGACGATCTGGCCTTTTTCAATGCTTGTGCCGCGGTTCTTGGGTGGGCCGAGCGCAAGCTTGCCCTCGACGCTTGTCGCGTAGAGATCGCCCTCAAAGCCCTCGATCCACTTCAGGTCAAACCCGTCCAGCTCTGCCATTTCGACTTGAGTGAGCTTGCCATCAAAATCATCATCCAGCCCCATGTCTTCGAGGACGAGCAGGGAATATAGCTCATCATAACGCCAAGTGACTTCGACGCCCTCGACCATTCCGCTCTCTCCGCGCACGAGCTTGAGGCCCGTTTCGACAAAGACATGCGGATGCGCGTTAAGCGGCGCGGCAAGCAGACAGAAGATAGCACTCAAATATCGCATAGCTCATCCCATAAGTCGCTGCGCGCGCCGTCGCAATGGGGGCGCGCAGGACTTGGCAAGAAAGTGCCACTGCACGGTCTACTTGCTGCGCCGTTGATCGGGGTGCAGGGAGGCGCCCAAAATGTGATCAGCGCGGTGGATCACATGATTGGCACTGTTGCAGATGAGCGGATCAGGTGTGCCGATCAACTCAACGTCTTTTCCCGGATAGTCGATGCTGGCGAGAAAATGGCGCATACAGGCGAGCCGGGCGCGCTTTTTGTCGTTGGATTTGATCACAGTCCAAGGCGCATCGGCCTTAGCCGTATAAAAGAACATCGCCTCCTTGGCCTCGGTGTAGTCGTCCCATTTGCCAAGGCTGGCCTTGTCGATGGGGCTAAGCTTCCATTGCTTCAAAGGGTCGGTTTCGCGGCTGGCAAAGCGGGCACGCTGCTCTTCTTGGGTGACCGAGAACCAATATTTGTAAAGTCTTATACCTGAGCGGACGAGCATTTGCTCTACATCAGGGGTCTGACGCATAAATTCGAGGTATTCGTTTGGCTCACAAAAGCCTATGACCCTCTCGACACCTGCGCGATTATACCAGCTGCGGTCATAGAGCACGATCTCGCCGCTGGTGGGCAAGTGCTGCACATAGCGCTGGAAATACCATTGGCCGCGCTCTTCGTCTGTTGGCTTGTTCAGAGCTATGACACGGGCGAAGCGCGGGTTGAGATGCTCGGTGAAACGCTTGATTGTGCCGCCCTTGCCCGCAGCATCACGCCCCTCAAAGAGCACAACAATTTTCTCGCCTGCCTCTTGGGCCCAGTGTTGAACCTTCAGGAGCTCTGCTTGCAGGGCGGCCTTCTGGGCCTCGTAATCGCGCTTACCGATTTTGGTTTTGTAGGGATAAATCCCGTTTTCAAACGCGCGGCGCGCCTCCTCGAGACTGGGACTGCCTTCCTTTGACTTTGCTTTAGAAACGGGGGATGTTGTATGTGTGCTCATGCGCGAGACCTTCCTTCAGGGTTCGCTGAACTCATATATTATTACGCTATGGCCCGCCTTGACCTCGCTCAACCTCGCCCGCAAAGGGGAATTGAGTTGTTTTATTACCCTAAAAATTAACTAAAAATTAGTCTTTAACTTTTGTGGAATTTACACAAGCGCTACACTGTGACATAATCTGCGCGCAAGAGCCGATTATAAGGCGCTGGAAATAAAGAAGGCTAGGTAACTGTGGCGAGTTTTGATTTTAAGCTGTTCCGTGAGAATCTTTTGTTTCATATGAAAGCCAAAGGCCTCAAACCAGCACAGCTATCAAAAATGGCGGGACTAAACCCACGCGCTGTGAAAGACATTGAAGAAGAGCGGATCAAAAATCCGCGCATTCAAACTGTGCTTGCTCTGGAAGCCGCGATGCAGCTGCCTTTTGGCAAACTCCTCGGCAAATCCATCGACGAGATCTACAGCGAGCTTCTCAGCCTTCTTGGAGAGCTTGACGGAGCAACCCAGAAACAGCTCCTGATGACTCTTCAATCTTTGTCTTCGAACAAAACCCATTCTCTTTAAGCTTTAAAAGAAAATTAAGCCGGACCTGGGGTGTGGTGTTTTCAAGTAACGCCTCGTGAAACGGGCGTTCACACAACCCGTCTGCGCAATTTGAGTCTGTCGTTTGAAAATTTGACATTTGCCTGTCTTCCTAGTGCTCGAACTCTTTATCGAAACGACTAACTAGCTAAATGTCCCCACACCATTATTCTCTTAAGTTGACTCTAAGATCAATAATAAGTTCGTGGTTTCCTCAAAAAACATGCGTTTCGTCTTCGCCTCTTGCAGAGGCCACATCTTGCAAACAGAACGTTTGACTTACAGGTACATCGAAAGTGCTCCACCCCCAACGGTGTCTGCTGATGTTTTTTGACGCGTATTATAGTTGACCTTCTGACTCAAGCGTTTTTCCCGTTTTGAGCTAAAGATGATTCTAATTTTACGTTTCTCGCTATTTTTCACTTTAAATAAACACTTAACTACAAAACATTCGACAATGCGCTGACGCCAGAATGCAACACAAGATTGCGCTCTCGACACCTAGAGGGCGGCGGATTCTTGCTTGGTGTGATTTAACACAATATTAAGACTTAAAAAGCAGAGGGCAAATTAATGTTCGCAAACACATCAATGAAGTCAAAGCATGGCACACGGAAGGAAGGCGTGGTTGCGCGGCTTATTGCTGCAGCACGGCTTCGCAAAGGCAAAACTGCGCGTAATGCGCAGCCAGACAACTCCCTTTTGGACACTCTTTTTGCTGAAGCTGGCCGTCGGTCCAGCCGTTCACCCTTCTATACGCCGCGTGAAACAGCAAAAGTTTTGAGCGAATTTGACGCCCTGCGACGCGGTTTCGTCTATGTATTTGCAAACCAGTCTCACCAGACCCACAATCTGAAGATATGGCTTGAAGACACGTTTGGAGCGAAAGTCATTTTCGTGTATGAATGCGCGATATTTCATGAGTGGCTGCAAAGGGCGAAATCTGATGCGAGCATGATATTTGTGGATGAAGACAGCTTTGAAGGCGACGCTCCGAGCTTCTCGCGCTTTATGACTTCTCTTCACCGCGAATGCGAAGACAAGCCTTTGGTTGTTTTGTCTCGTGACGCGACACTCAACGAATTTTCTGATGATGACGAAAAGATCTGGGATGTGACGCTGAAAAGCCCGCTTTCCAAGACCGCCTTGTGGCTGGGGATCAATGTCGCGTTGGACTTTGCGAAACGCCGCCAATAACGCTGTTTTGGCGGCGGGCCATGGTCTGCTCGACGTGGCCCGCCTGCCTTGAATTGACCTCCTCGCACTGTCGTGTCACGCATGCGCTTTGAGCCATGCGAACCAAGGGGACCGGAATATGAGAGCGCTACTGCAACGAGTCAGCGAAGCCCAAGTCAGGGTAAACGGGGCCGAGATCGGCGCTTGTGGACGGGGTCTGATGATACTCGTCTGTGCGATGTAGGGCGACACAGATGAGGACGCCACGCGACTGGTACTTAAAATCTCCAAACTCAGAATTTTCACCGATGACGGCGGCAAAATGAACCGATCAGTGCTTGATATAGCCGGTGAAGCACTTGTGGTGAGTCAGTTTACGCTCGCTGCGGATACGTCACGCGGCAATCGCCCTGGCTTTTCGGCAGCAGCTCCGCCTGAGGAGGGCAAGGCGCTCTATGAGAAATTTGCCCGTAACTTGGCCGAGCTTGGCGTGCCTGTGGCCACAGGCGAGTTTGGCGCTGATATGAAAGTCTCGCTGATCAACGACGGGCCCGTGACGATCTTTATGGAAAGCTAGGCCAAGGCCGCGGCAGCGGCATCTAGCGCGCCTGATCCGCGCGGCACATTCAGTGAGGAAAAGGCCGCCTCGATGCTGCCAAGCGTCCCCATGACCATTTGCGCATTAATGTGACCCATGTGGCCAATCCGGAAAAACCCATTGCCTTCAGGGTCTTCGGGCGTAGACATTCCAAGACCGATGCCAAGCGTAAGACCTGCCTCGCCTTCGGTCCATTGGCGTAGGCGCAGGCCATGCTCCACCCCGATATGCAGAGCTGTGACAGCACAGGAACGATGCATGCGCTCAGCAACATTGAGCTTGAGCGGGCCACTCTGCCCCCATGTTTCGCAAGCGGCCCAGATCGCCCCTGCCATACGCGCGTGGCGCAACCAGACGGCTTCCATGCCTTCAGAATGCAGCATTTCAAGGGAGGCTTGCAGCCCGTAGAGGTGATGTGTTGGCGCTGTCCCTGCAAAACACTGCCAGAAGGCCTGCGGGTTGGCACGCGGCGTCCAGTCCCAATACAGGCTGACACGGGGCATCGCGGCGCGCACGGCGGCTGCCTTATCACTAAAGAAGACAAACCCAAGTCCAGGGGGAACCATAAGCCCCTTTTGAGAGGCCGCGACCATGACATCGACGCCCCAAGCGTCCATTTCAAAGTGATCGCACCCCAAAGAGGCGATGCAATCTACCGCAAGAAGCGCATCATGGCCTGCCGCGTCGATCGCCGCACGCATTTCAGCAATATTATTTTTCACGGAGGTAGACGTATCGACATGGGTGCAGAGCACCACTTTGATCTTACCTGCCGTGTCTGCACGCAGGGCCGCTTCCAGTGCCTCGCCTGTCGCTGGCGTTTTAAGGCCGCAATCAAGCGGAACAACTTCGGCCCCAAGGCCGCGCGCCACTTCGGCCCAGCCGACGCCAAAACGGCCATTATAAATCCCGAGCGCTTGGTCGCCCTCGGCGAGAATATTGCTCAGCGCGGCTTCCCATGCACCGTGACCGTTGGCGATATAGATTGTTGCGTTCTGCTCGGTGCGCGCCACGGCTTTGAGGCCAGAGATAAGCTCTGGCATCATATCAGGCAGCTCGCCTGCGTAGATATTGGGCGCGGCACGGTGCATGGCGCGCAAGACGGCGTCAGGCATAACAGACGGCCCCGGAATGGCCAGATATTCGCGTCCACCAGATGCTGACATTGCACTCTCCCTTACCACTTTCGTGGCGACTTTAGACCCATGCTGCGCCGCGTCAACACCGCTTGAGCACAGCTATGGGCGCGCGCAAACCTTGCCAGCCAGCCCGCCCTTCTCTAAACGCATGTGAAAGGCAATAAAGAATGGCCCCTGATGAGCGACACTTCAAATCCGAGTGACAAACTGTTTGGCTGGCTTTGGCGCAGCTATCTTAAGCGCTTTACGCCTTATCTGCTGATTGCGCTGATGTTTATGATCCTCGAAGGCTCTATGCTGGGCGCGCTCAGCTACATCATGCGCCCGATGTTTGACACCGTGTTTATTGCGGGCAATGAGGCGGCCATTAAGTGGGTCGCTCTTGCTATCTTCAGTATTTTTGCTTGCCGCGCCGTCTCGGCTGTGGGGCAGAAAGTCACGCTCGCCTATATTGTCCAGAAGATGGCCGCCGCCCTGAGGACCGACCTTCTGGCGCATATCATGCGTCAGGACGGAACCTTTCATCAGATCCACCCGCCCGGCTTTCTTATTCAGCGGGTGCAGGCGGATGTGATGGCGATCAATGATGGCTGGCGCGCGCTGATTATGGGTGCGGGGCGCGATTTCATCACGCTCATGGTCTTGATGGGTGTCGCTGTCTCTGTGGATTGGAAATGGACCGTCGTGGCGCTGATTGGCGCTCCTGTTGTTCTCGCGCCCACGCGACTTGTGCAGAAATTTGTCCGTCGCCGTGCGCGTGAAGCGCGCGACCTTGGTGCAAAGCTTGCCACACGGCTTGACGAGGTCTTTCACGGGATTGTGCCTGTGAAGCTCAACCGCCTTGAGAGCTATCAAAGCGAGCGCTACGGCGCGCTCACAGACAAGCTTGTGAAAGCCGAAGTGCGCGCCCATGCGGGCAGCGCTGTTGTTCCTGGACTGATTGATATCATGTCGGGCCTCGGCTTTGTCGGGGTCTTGGTTTACGGCGGCTCCGAGATTATTGCAGGTGATAAATCCGTCGGGCAATTCATGTCTTTCTTTACGGCCATCGGCTTTGCCTTTGAGCCCCTGCGCCGTCTTGGTGCGGTGAGCGGGCAGTGGCAGATTGCAGCCTCGGGGATTGAGCGGCTGCGCGAGCTTCTGGAGATGGAGCCAAGCATGCGCTCGCCCGCAAACCCGAAGCCCGCACCGCAAGGCACGCCCGAAATTGCGCTGCGCGATGTGACGCTCGCCTACGGCAACACGACAGTGTTGAAAGGCGCGAGCCTCTTTGCTGAAGCGGGTAAGACAACAGCGCTTGTGGGGGCATCGGGGGCTGGGAAATCAACTATTTTTAACTTACTGACACGGCTCGTGGATCCTGACAGTGGCAGCGTGACGCTTGGCGGCGTCGAGACGCGCGATATGACACTAGAAGACCTTCGCGGCCTGTTCTCTGTGGTTAGTCAGGATGCGGCTCTGTTTGATGAAACGTTGCGCGAGAACATTCTCTTGGGGCGCACTGATGTTTCTGAAGAGCGCTTGCAAGAGGTAATCGAGGCGGCACATGTGGCTGACTTTTTGCCCCAGCTTTCTGACGGTTTGGAGACGCCTGTTGGTCCGCGCGGATCAAGCCTCTCTGGCGGGCAGCGTCAGCGGGTCGCAATTGCGCGGGCTTTGCTGCGCGATACGCCAATTCTACTTTTGGATGAGGCGACATCGGCGCTGGATGCGAAGTCAGAAGCTGTGGTGCAGGAAGCGCTGGAACGGCTCTCCAAAGGACGCACAACGATTGTGATCGCACATCGGCTCTCGACCGTGCGGGACGCCGACAAGATCGTCGTGATGGATGCGGGACGGGTTGTCGACGAAGGCACCCATGAAGCGCTTCTGGCGGGCGACGGTCTCTATGCGCGACTGCATGACTTGCAGTTCAAGACGAGCGGTCAGACCGCCGATAAAGCTGCGCTAGCGCGGCAGGGTCGGCGCCGCAAAAAAAGCGCATCAAAAGCCACAGATTCTTCCCACCACGCAGCACCCAGCCTTCTGTCTCGTATTTTTGCGCGTCTGTCAGGGCGGTAAAGCCAAGCGGCACAAGCTGGCCCCGCAGGGCGCGAGCGAGCGCGACATCTTCCATGAGCGGCAGTTCAGGATATCCGCCTGCAGTGGCGAGTGTTTCGGCAGCGACCAGCAGCGCTTGGTCGCCGTACGGCAGACCGAAGAGGCGCGCGCGCAAATTGGCCCAACCCGCAACGAGGCGGGGCGCTGCGCCACGGGCGGCAAAAGCAAGCTGACCAAAGCCTGCTTTGGTCGGGGCGGACTTGATATGGTCAAGCACCGCCCTACTCCATCCTGCTTCCAGAACTGTGTCTGCGTGCAAGATCAGAAGCCAAGCCCCTTGGGAAGCCGCAACGCCACGGGCAATCTGAGCGCCCCGCCCTGCGGACCCAGCGAGCCAAATCGCGCCTGCGGCCTCAGCTATGGCGGCTGTTTCGTCCATTGAGCCACCGTCTGCCAGGATCAGCTCGCGGATCAGGCCCACCTCAAGCCCCTCTCCCAGCGCACCAAGGCAGGCAGGCAAGCCAGACGCCGCATTGAGCGTCGGAATGATTACCGAGACAGGTGCGCGCATGAACTGGCCCTTTCGTTTGCCCTTTCCTCCCCTATATTACGCGTAAGCGCGAATGGGGAGAGCAGCGATGAGCCGCGAGATACTAAAAATTACAGGCGAGGACCGCGAGCACTTCCTACAAGGGCTTGTGAGCAATGACGTCACACGGCTGAAGCATGGGCTGGTCTACACCGCCATGCTGACACCTCAGGGCAAGTATATTGCGGATTTCTTTCTTGTGCCTGCTGGAGACGCGATCTTACTTGATGTGGACGCGCGCCTTGCGCAGATGCTGATGCAGCGCCTCACGATGTACAAACTGCGCTCCAAGGTTGGCCTTGAGCCGGCTGGGCTTTGCCTGCACCGTGGCTTGGGCGCTGTGCCCGAGGGTGCCTTTGCAGACCCGCGCCATGAGGCGTTGGGCTGGCGGGCCTACCGAGAAGATCCACAGGGCGAGGACATAACCGACTGGGACGCCTTGCGCATCGCGCTCGGCGTGCCTGAGACGGGTACGGAGCTGACGCCAGACAGCTTTATTCTTGAGATGGGCTTTGAGCGGCTCAATGGCGTGGACTTCAAGAAAGGATGTTATGTAGGCCAAGAGGTCACTGCGCGGATGAAACATAAGACCGAACTGCGCAAGGGTTTGGCGCGGGTTGAGGGCGAGGCGCCGCTTACGGAGGGTGCGGAGATCGTCAGCGGCGGCAAGGCGGCGGGGACTGTGCTCAGCGTTGCGGGGACTACGGCACTGGCTTATCTGCGATTTGATCGGACCGAAGCAGGGCTTGAAGCCGAAGGGCAGAGCCTGAGCTTTGAGCGCTTAGACTGATATAAAAAAGCCCCCGCCAAAGGCGAAGGCTTTTTTCGGGCGCGTTGCTAGACTTTAGGCGCGCTCGGAATATTCCATTGTGTCAGTGTTGACGATAATCGCCTCATCCTGCCCGACGAAGGGCGGAACCATGACTTTGACGCCGTTTTGCAAAATCGCAGGCTTGAAGCTGTTGGCAGCTGTCTGACCTTTCACCACTGGCTCTGTCTCGGCAATCACACAGGTGACTTTCTGCGGCAAGGTTGCGTGGAGTGCTTCATCCTCGTGAAACTCCACGTAGATTGTCATGCCATCTTGCAAGAAGGGGCGACGCTCACCAAGCAGATCGGCGTCGAGCTGAACTTGGTCGTAAGTTTCTGTGTCCATGAAAATGAGCTGACCTCCATCCTCATAGAGGAACTGCATGTCTTTTTGCTCAAGGCGGACGCGCTCAACTTTATCGGCACTTCTAAACCGTTCGTTAAGCTTTGATCCGTTACGAAGGTTTTTCATCTCAACTTGAGCGAAGGCTCCACCCTTTCCGGGCTTTACATGATCGACTTTGACAGCAGCCCAGAGGCCCCCGTTGTGCTCCAGAACATTCCCGGGGCGAATTTCGTTTCCGTTAATTTTAGGCATTATGGCAAAACCGTGGCAAAAGGTTGATCGGATTTAGGCTGCACCTATATCTTGGGGGAACACCCTTGGCAAGAAACCCATATATCGTGGTGCATTTGCTGAAAGATATGCGCAAAACGCAAGGGAGCTATGCAAATACGCCCTATCCGAATCGGAATAAAGCGGTCATAACGAGCCTCACGCCGAAAAAGACAAGAGCAAAAAACAAAGGACGGATCATGAGAGATTTCGTTGACGGCACGGCCTTCAATAACGAGCAAGGCAACCGTGCGCGTAAACTATTTGCAGCCGTGGTACTGGCTGCCCTCGACGATGCTATCGCCGATGATAAAAAGTATGGCAACGGCCCTGAGCAAATTGCGCGCTGGGCCCGCTCGCGTGATGGCCGTGAAGTGCTGTCCTGTGCGGGGATTGACCCGAACGAACGCGTTGTAACTGGTTTGATGGACTTCGTGTCCAAAGGTGTTCGTACCTCTGTTGCGCTGTCGCGCGAAGAGAGCGAGCGTCGGAATGCTGCTGCACAGGCTGAAGCCGCCTAAGCACACCGTTCTATTTTGCAAAATCGGCCCTCCCTCGGGGGCCTTTTTTGTGTCTGGCATATGGAAGAGCGCAGATGACCAAAGCAGTGATGATACAGGGCACGGGCTCTGATGTGGGCAAGTCGCTTCTTGTGGCGGGCTTGTGCCGTGCGGCGGCCAATCGTGGCCTCAGCGTTGCGCCGTTTAAGCCGCAGAATATGTCTAACAACGCCGCCGTGACGGCAGACGGCGGCGAGATTGGCCGCGCTCAGGCCCTTCAGGCACTGGCCTGCCGCATTGCGCCGCACACCGATATGAACCCCGTGCTCTTAAAACCCGAAAGCGAAACTGGCGCACAGGTGATTGTGCAAGGCAAGCGCGTGGGCACGCAGGCGGCGCGCGACTTCGGCAAGAAAAAGCAAAGCCTTATCGGCCCCGTGCTGGAAAGCTTTGAACGGCTCAAAGCGCAATATGATCTTGTGCTTGTTGAGGGCGCGGGCAGCCCTGCTGAGATCAATCTGCGCCGCGGTGATATTGCCAACATGGGTTTTGCGGAGGTTGCACATGTCCCTGTGATCCTTGCGGGGGATATTAACAAAGGCGGAGTGATTGCTCAAATTGTGGGCACGCAGGCTGTTTTGCCGCCCGAGGACACGGCCCATATCAAAGCCTTTATTGTGAACAAGTTTCGCGGCGATGTACGCCTCTTTGACGACGGTCTGAGCGCAATTGAAGCGTTTACGGGGTGGCCCTCGATGGGAGTTGTGCCGTGGTTCTTTGAAGCCTGCCGTTTGCCTGCGGAAGACGCACCAGAGCTTGGGCTTGGTGGCGACGGAAAGCTCAAGATTGCTGTGCCGCTTTTGTCGCGGATTGCAAATTTTGATGATTTTGATCCGCTGGCGTCGGAGCCTGATGTCAGCCTTGTGATGGTCCCGCCAGGGCAGCCCCTGCCCGCGGATGCAACTCTTGTGATCTTGCCTGGCAGCAAATCCACAATCGCGGACCTCGCCTTCTTGCGCGCGCAGGGCTGGGATATTGATCTTGCGGCGCATATCCGCCGTGGCGGGAATGTGTTGGGCATTTGTGGCGGCTATCAGATGCTGGGGCGCGAGATTGCCGATCCAGAGGGGCTGGAAGGCACGGCGAGCGCTGTCGCGGGCCTTGGACTTCTGGATGTGGTGACCGTAATGCGCCCTGAAAAGCGGGTGCAGTTGACACAAGCAGCAGACAGGCTGACTGGCGCGCCAGTCAGCGGCTATGAAATCCACCTAGGAGAGACCACAGGTGCGGACTGCGGGCGCGGCTGGCTGACCGTTGAGGGCGCAGCGCATGGCGCAGCAAGCCAAAATGGGCGGATCAAGGGCTGCTATCTGCACGGGCTGTTTACATCAGACAGCTACCGAGCGGCCTTTTTGCAGGGCTATGATGCAAGCTCAAATCTGAGCTATGATGCAGATGTGGACGCCATTCTGGATGCGCTTGCGGCACACCTAGAGGAGCATCTCGACATAGATCAGATTTTGGAAATAGCCGCGCAGGCCTGAGTTATTCGAACTCTTGTGCCATCAGCGCACGGTGAATTTCACGCCGCACGAGCTTGCGAACATTGCGGGTGATCCGCTCGCCCAAAGCGCCTTGCAGCTCTTGACGGACGATATCAGCCACCATTTCACGCAGTGTGTCTTCATCTAACAAGGTCTCGTCCCCTGCGAGGAAATCATATTCATCCTCCGCTTCGGTGATCTTGTCGGCCTCATCCGCGGCATCAAAGTCATGATGTTGCTCTGCGAAGGCCTCAGGGGCGGACATATTCTCATCGGAAGCGCCTTCATCGCCGTGGTCTTCCCACTGCAAAGTCTCGACACTTTCATCGTTTTCTTCTTCCCATTCACCGTCTTGGCTCGAAACAGCGGCTTCTAACTGCTCGATGCGGTCTTTCAGGCTTTCGCCCTCTGGCGCATTCACGTGTTCATCTGCGCTCTGTTCGGGCGTCTGTTCTGCTTCAGCAGCGCGCTCTGCGCTCTCTTCGGACACGGCCTCTGGCTGTGTCTCTTCAGACACTTCAGAGTGGTGCTCTGCGGCTTCGTGCGCATCTTCGGCTTCGTCTGCCGCTTCAATTTCGGGTTCGGCTTCAATTTCGGGTTCGGCTTCAGCTTCAGCTTCAGGCTCTGACGTAACTTCAGATTCGAAAACGGTTTCTGGTGCTTCGGCAACTCTGAGTGAGGGTGTCAGAACAAGCTTGTCGAGCACCGCAGGCTTCTCTGCAGGGGTCTCGGCTCCTGTCTCGGGCTCTGGGGCTTTGTTTTCAAAAATCTTTGAGGCCTTACGAACCTCGGCTTGCGCGCCGCCGCTCTCTGAAACGAGCCGACGTATGGACGACAAAACGTCTTCGATTTCCACGTTTGTTACGGGGTCTGACATTACTTTATACCACTCTTGCCTCACACTTATTGTAGCGCGCGGCCTAGATTCTCACAACCGATATGAAAGATTTTACTCTTTGCCGAGTGATTTAAGCACACGATCCAGCTGCTTGCCCTGCTTCGAGCTGCTGGTTGGAGCTGTTTTTACAAGGTTATAATAGGCGGCAGGATCATACCGGGGCACATTGAGATTGAGCCGTTCGGCTGTCAGAAGGCCCATGGTTGCAAGAAGCATATATCCTGCACGGACCTCATCAATCTGCGCCGACACAAGGCTTGCGCGCGCGTCCAGTAGCTCTTGTTCTGCATCAAGTACATCTAATGTCGTACGAGCGCCGAGAGTGGCTTCCTCGCGCACCCCACGGAAGGCCACCTGCGCTGCGCTCACCTGTTCAGTGCTGGCAGCAGAGGTTGCACGCGCCACATTAAGCTGCGCCCAAGCGTTGCCAACGTTCTGAGCGATTTGCAGCTGGCCGATGTGAAGATCTGCACGCGCAGAATCGCGCTGAGCGCGTGCCTTGCGTTCTAGCGCACTGAGGCGCCCACCTTGATAAATCGGCTGGCTGGCCGAAAGGCCAAGGCTTGCGCTTTCACCACCGTTGGCTGAATTGAAGGTGTCGCTGACGCCGATGTTGCTGGTGATTTTGAGCTGAGGTCTTTTGCCCGCTTCGGCGACAAGAATTCCAAGCTCGGAGGCGCTCACCTGATGCTGAACACGCTTGAGGTCAGGATGGGTTCTCAGAGCAAGTGCCTTTGCTCCATCAAGTGACGTAGCTGGCAACTTGATGGCTTTGGCCGCGTTCAAAGCGCCAGGCTTGCGGCCAACAACGGCGCGGTAGCTTTCGATCCCACGGGCCAGATCGCCCTCGGCTGCGGCAAGCTGGGCACGGGTCGCTGCCAAACGGGCTTCGGCGATGGACACATCTGTGCGAGTCACCTCACCCACTTCAAAACGGTCACGTGCGGCACGCAATTCTTCAGAAATAACACGCAGGTTGTTGCGGCGCAGGCGCACAAACTCCGTCGCGCGGCGGACTTCAAAATAGGTGTCCACAGCCGACATCAGTACCTGCTGCTCAACAGAGACAAGTGACTCTCGCGTCGCCAGAACAGTTTCTTTCGCGATATCCATGCGCAAGCGATTGGCCCCACCATCATAGAGCATCAGCTCCGCGGCCAAGCCGACTGTGGTGGAAACGGATTCTGAGGTTACGCCCAGAGGCGCACTGCCTGAAACCGCATCTGAATAGGAATACGTAAGCGAGCTGGTCCAGCCGACAATCGGGCGCAGCGCGGCCATCGCGACGGCCACATCTTCATCCGCAGCGCGCAAAAGCGCGCGGTTTTTGTCAAGCAGACCGCTGTTTTGGTATGCTCCGACAAGGGCATCCGCGAGCGTCTCAGCTTCGAGCTTGTCAGCACTCGCGCCCAACGTGAAGACGAGGGCTGTTGCAACGGCGACACCGCGCATCTCTTTTTTCGTCAATCCAAGCCACATAGGGCGCACTCCAGACTTCACAACATTTACGCCAAACGGCGGTTTAGAGACTAAAGGCTTCTTCGCGTTCAAACCCAGCCAGCACGGGTGCGCTTGCATTGAACGAAAAGCGCCAGTTCATCTGGCCGTTC
Source organism: Lentibacter sp. (assembly GCF_029254145.1). GTDB lineage: Bacteria > Pseudomonadota > Alphaproteobacteria > Rhodobacterales > Rhodobacteraceae > Lentibacter. Next base: position 41,687 of record NZ_JAQWYD010000070.1, on the reverse strand, counting down.
ACCTTCAGACCAATACGCACAGTGCCGAGATTTCCGTCGGCAAAAATAGCAGCCATACGGCCACCGTCTTTAAGCTGATCAATGATCGCTTGCGGCACGACTTCAACAGCGCCTTCAACAGTGATCACATCATATGGACCGTGCTGAGGAGCACCTCCAGCGATCGGTCCCGTCTCAACGACCGCATTCACAACGCCTGTTTCGGCCAGGAGCGTCTCTGCATCGCGGGCCAACGTCTCGTCTTCTTCGACAGCAATGACGGCTTGCGCCATTTGAGCGATGACAGCGGAGGAGTAGCCCATACCTGCGCCCAAATCGAGCACAAGCTCGTCTGCGGTGATGTCGAGCGCATCGAGCATTTTGGCAAGTGTGCGTGGCTCAAGCAGGACACGATCTTTCGAAAATGCAAGATTTTCACCAAGATAAGCCGCCTCTCGCAGGGCGAGGGGCACAAAGTTTTCACGCTCAACACTCAGCAAGGCTTCGATGATAGGGTATTTGGTGACATCGGAGGGACGCACCTGATTGTCCACCATCATGCGGCGGCGATCGGCAAAATTTGTCATAAGTGAACCCGTTCGTTCAGAATCTATAGTCAGGTTCTGACACATTCCCTGCCCCCCTTCAATCCAAAGCCGCACGAGGCCCCTTGCGCGGGGGGGGCGAATGGGCTAATCCGCGTCTCGAACCACGAGGGGCGAGTTGGCGGAGTGGTTACGCAGCGGATTGCAAATCCGTGTACAGGAGTTCGATTCTCCTACTCGCCTCCATTAAAGATCAAGCTATTTCAGAAAATTTAGACCAGGTCTCGTGTAGGCGGACCGTTTCTGCTTTGGGGTTTTGATTTTTGCGTACTGCAAGTGACCTAACACCCGAAAATCATAAAAATGGCGAGAGCCCGTTTATCATACTCTCGCCAGAAACTGCTAAAAAGTAGTTTTAAAGTTGATTGCTAAATAACCGTTTAAACACACACCAGCACTGCACAGCAATCCTGTGGGAACACTCTCTTACGAGTTAGTGCAGGAATAATAAGCCTACATTTTAGACTTATCAAGCCAAAAAGTCTAAAACGTAGACAAAAAACAGCTCGTTCATATTCCCTATAAAACCTCTGTTTTCTCAAAAAGACTGCATCATTGCCAAGGCGATGCCTGCAATGTAGTGTTTTATCACATTTTGCTATTTGGAGCGCACGACTTGGATAATCTTGGCAAAACCGCACAACTCAGGCAGCTCCTGTTCGGTCTTGAGAAAGAGTTGGGTATCAGTGAGCTCGGCACCGTGAAGCAAAATATCCTATATGCTGCAACGCTCGTGGCCAAGCCGGATGCGCCTATAGACACAGACGATATACGAACGCATGAGTTGGTTGATGGTGTCCCACGAAGCACATTTTTCAAAGCACTCAAAGAGCTGGTTTCTGCGGGTTTTTTACAGCACTCAGATGGCACGCAAAGAGCCAGCTACATGCTCACAGACAAAGTGAAGTGAAGGTAAGGTATTGCAGACAGGCTCTTTTCGAGATGATTGGCTTTTTCCATTCATCATCATCACAGTGATTTACTCCATCTCTTTTGGCCTAACGATTTACTGGCTTTTGCCGGTACAACAAATGTTTGCTCCCGAAATGGCGGCTTTCGCGAGCCTGCTCTTCCTGCCACATGGTGTGCGTATCCTATCAGCATGGCTGCTTGGCTGGAAATCCATCGTTTTGATCGCGCCCGTGGCGCTCTTTACGCATTGGCTCATATTTGGTGCGGAGGGCTTTTCTGCCTCAGGCATTCTTGGCGCAATGTCAGGCGTAATATGTGCTGCAACGAGTTTTTGGCTCCTCGCGAAAGCGGGGCTCGACTTTCAAGTTTCCAACAGTAAGGCGGCCAATTGGCGGGACATTATGGTGGCTGGCTGCTTGGCCTCGGTGATCAATACGCTGGGCATAGGCTGGATGTTGGGACTGGATACAACCACTATGACAGGCTACCTGCTTGGCGATGTCTCTGGGCTGTTCGCCTGTATGTTTATCTTGATGTTGACCTTCAAAGCGCTGCGCATCCGACACGCGCAAAGCTAAAATTTCATTTCTTTTCCAGCGGTTTACGTGTCGCTCGCAGGGCCTAAATCCCGATCTTCATCGGGTACTTTGAGCGTTGACCACGTGTCATCCTGCGACGGCGCAGGCGGGGTTTCGCAAGTGCGCAGATGAATGTTCACTTTGGCAATAAAATTGGCCGAGATCGGCGCCGTGACAAACAGAAACGCCATGATCAAGAGCTCGTGCATTGAGGGCGCGCCAGAGACGTAGGAGTAAGTCATCGACGCCAGAAGCAGTGCACCGATGCCCACCGTCCCAACTTTTGTCGGCGCGTGGAGCCGCGTCATAGAGTCGTTGAACTTGAGTAGGCCGAGCACAGCGACAAGCGCAAAGCCTGATCCGATAAGCAGAAAGACCGCTGTGGCGTAAGTTCCTATAACTTCAAAAGTCATTCGATGATGTCCCCCCGCAGAATGAACCGCGCAAGCGCGACGGTGGATACGAAGCCAAGCATTGCGATGAGCAAGGAGACTTCAAAATAAATCCGCACACCTTGGTGAATACCCAGCAGAATCACGAGGCCGAGCGCGTTAATCACCATGGTATCGAGCGCTAAGATGCGGTCGCCTGTGCTTGGCCCAAGAACGAGGCGGATCATACACATCAGCTGCGCCACAGCGAGCGATATAAAGGCAATGCCGAGCGCTAAGCTCATCAGATCGGGAGCAGACATCATGAGAAAATCTCCTTCAGGCGGGCCTCATAGCGGCTCTTAATTTCGTCGCGCACGGCGTCCGGATCCTCCGTGTGGAGGACATGCACCAAAAGGCTGTGGCCCTCATCAGACAGATCGGCAGAGACTGTCCCTGGCGTGAGAGTGATTGTTCCTGCGAGCATGGTGATGGCCTCGGGCTCCAAAAGATCAAGCGGGATCACAATCCATGCAGGTTTGAGCTTGGCGTTTGGGACGGTAAGCACAATCCATGCAACCTGCACATTGGCGACCATGATGTCCCACATCACAAGGAAGCTGTAGCGGATCATCTTGAAGAGGCGGAAGCGATGGGGCGTATCGGGCCACCACGCGGAAGTTCCCCAAGGGATCAGGATCCCCAGGACCACGCCGAAGACAGCCATGCCTGCGGAGAACTCGTTTTGCAGCACGATCCAGACAACAGCGAGCAACAGTGTCAGAAACGGATGTGGCATAAGCCAGCGGAATGCACGTCCTAGCATCTCAGTGGCCCTCCTTTGGTTGGCTCAACTTGCCGGGCGTATCGAGCACCTTCAACATATAGGGCGCAGGGTCAAAGAGCTGCCCTGCTATTTTGCTTGTGTAGCCATGCATCTGCCCCGCAAAAACCGTATGCGCAGCGAGAAGTGCGACCAGCCCACCGACAGCGACGTAAGACAAAGGCCGCGGCACAGAGCCCGACGGATCGGCGCCCTCAAGCGTCATACTCTCGGCCTTCCAGAACAGGATACTGCCCGCCCGAGCAAAGCCGAGGATGCTGACAAGGCTCGACACAAGCACCACGCCCCAGATCCAGACCGCCTGAGGCGCAGAGAAGCTTGCGTTCAATACGAGAAGCTTGCCCAGGAAGCCTGAGAGCGGCGGCAGACCCGCCATCGCAATCGCTCCGACAAAGAAAAACCCTGCCGTCAGAGCGGCGCCAGCCATCGGCGGTTGGGCGGTCAAGTCAAGGCTGCAACGGCCAGTGCGCACGAGATCAGCAATCAGAAAGAGCGCGGCGCCCGCAAGCGTGGAATGAATAATGTAATAGAGCGCGGCGGCGATGCCTTCGGGCGTAAACAGCGAGAGCGTCACCATGACCATACCCATTGAACCGATCACCGAAAAGGCCACAAGCCTGTCGAGCTTTTTCGCAGCGAGCACGCCCATCATACCGATTGCAACGGAGACCAGCGCAGCAGGCAGGAGCCAGAGATCATGCAAGCCCTGCGTCGCGGCGAGCTCGGGCGGGAAAATCAGCGTATAGACCCGGATGATCGCGTAGGCGCCCACCTTTGTCATAATCGCGAAGAGAGCAGCCACGGGTGCAGGGGCTTCGGCATAGCTCGAAGGCAGCCAGAAGTGCAGCGGCACAAGCGCAGCCTTGATTGCAAACACAAGCAGCAAGAGCACGGCAGCGACACGGATGCCAACGGTTTTCTCGGGGCCGATGAGCGCAACACGCTGGGCCAGATCGGCCATATTGAGTGTGCCTGTCTCGGCATAGATCGCTCCAAGCGCAAACAGAAAGAGCGTAGAACCGATCAGATTGAACAGCACATACTGAACCCCTGCCCGCATCCGTGCGTTTCCGCCTGCGTGGATCATCAGGCCGTAGGAGGCTATGAGCAGCACCTCAAAGAAAACAAAGAGGTTGAACAAATCGCCCGTCAAGAAAGCGCCGATGATGCCCATGAGCTGAAACTGGAACAAGGCATGAAAATGTCGGCCGCGATTGTCCCAGCCCGAACCGATAGCATAGAGCAACACAAACAGCGCGAGAACGCTCGTCAGCAAGACCATAAGGGTCGAGAGCGCATCAGCGACGAGCACAATGCCAAAGGGTGCGGCCCAGTCACTCAGACGATAGAGCGTGATTGTGCCATCAGACGCCTGCAACGCAAGCGCAGTCGCAATCACAACAAGCGCCACCACACCCGCGAGCGAAAGGGCGCGCTGAATGCCGATATGATAGCGCGCTGCCAGCACGATAAAGGGCGCAAGCAGAGCGGGTAGAACGATGGGAGCAATGATCCATTGGCTCATGATCGGCCCTCCGCATCGGCTGTCTCTGTCTCGGGTTGGTCATCTACATGATCATCATTGGAGCCAAGGAACGCGCCCAGCCCGATCATCACGACAACGGCGGTCATCCCGAAGGAAATCACAATAGCCGTCAGAACCAGAGCCTGCGGGAGCGGGTCTGCATAGTGCGTGACTCCGTCACGCAAAATCGGCGCCCCAGCAATAGTGAGGCGGCCAGACGTAAAGAGAAAGACGTTCACAGCGTAAGTCAGCAGTGAAATCCCAAGGATCACAGGAAATGTGCGCAGGCGCAGCACAAGATAAATCCCGCCTGCCGTGAGAATGCCAATCGCTGAGGCAACCAGAAATTCCATGTTACACACCCTCCTTGGCATAGCCGGCTTTTTCGGCGGGCGGATCACCCCGTGAGGGGTCGATATCCATCGGGTGCTCCGTGTCGGCCACATGGGCGCGACGTGCAAGGCGGGAGAAGCTCTCAAGCGAAAGCATCACAGCGCCGACAACGGCAAGGAAAACCCCGAGATCAAAAAGCGCAGCGGTTGCCAATTCAAATTTCTCAAACGGCGGGATGCGCACATATGTGAAATCCGAGGTGAGGAAAGGCTTACCCACGAACCAAGAGCCAATTCCTGTCAGCCCCGCAATCAACACCCCTGCGCCAATGACGCCGTGATACGGATAACGCAGACGCGCGGAGGCCCAAGAAAAGCCGCTGGCCATATATTGCATCACAACAGCGATCGAGACGATCAGACCCGCGATGAAGCCCCCGCCCGGCTCATTGTGACCGCGCAGAAAGATGTAAAACCCGACAAGCAACACAAGCGGCATGATCACCCGCGTCAGCACAACCATCATCATCGGGTGCATGGCCCCGGCACGAGGCTGATCTGGCTTGCGGTTCAGCAGGCGGGCGCGCACAGGGCCGTCAAGCAGTGTCTCTGTGAGGGCGTAGATCAACAATGCGGCAATGCCGAGCACGATGATTTCACCATAGGTGTCAAAGCCACGAAAATCGACAAGGATCACGTTGACGACATTGGTCCCGCCCCCGCCTTTGTAAGAATTGGCGAGGTGAAACTCGCTGATCGGTGTCGCAACAGCGTCGCGCAGCAGGTAGTGATAGGCCAGTCCAAAGGTCGCGAGGCCACCCGCTATTGCCACCACTGCGTCACGCAAACGGCGTAAGAGCGAGCTCTCGACAGGTGTTTTGTTGGGCAGGAAATTGAGCGCAAGCAACATCAAAATAATCGTCACCACCTCGACAGTGAACTGCGTCATTGCCAGGTCAGGTGCGCTGAAGAAGACGAAGCCGATCGAAACCATGAGCCCCACGATGCCGATCAGAATGAGCGACAGGAGGCGGTTGCGATGCATGAAGACCATGCCACCCGTCGCCGCAATCAGCATCAGCCAACCCGCGACTGGCACAGGCCCGACAGACTGCATTTCACGTGTCGGCGCACTGACCGTGCCTGTGACAAATGCGTGTGAGCCTGCGGCGATAATCGCAACCGTGCCAATGGCTGCGTAGCGCGAGAACGCGCCATTGTGCAAAGGTAGGATGATCTTTTGCGCAAGGCTTGCCACAGCTTCCACAACGGCCTCAAATATCGTCCTGGCTTCGGGGCGTGGAGCAGCCTCCCAGAAGCGCAGCGCTGGATTAAACACCGCGAGCATAAGCAAACCGCCCACAACAGCGGCAACCGACATATAAAGCGCGGGCACAAGGCCATGCCAGATTTTGAAGTAGGCTTTTGGAACGTCGGCAGCCTCGCCGAGCACTGAGGCTGTAACAAGCTTTACAAAAGGCTCCGCCAAAAACGGCGCGACCCCGATCAGAACCACAGGGATCATCAGCAGCGCGGGCGGCAGCCAGAGGCCAGCGGGGGGATCATGCGGCGTCGCAGGGTAGTCGTTGCGCACGGGGCCGAGGAAGACGTGACCAATAAGATGGAAGCAATACGCGGCGGAAAAGAGCGAACCGACGGTCGCCAAAGCAGGGACAAGCCACGGCACGCCAAACAGCGCGGTTCCATAGGCCTCCTCCAACATCATTTCTTTGGACAAGAAGCCGTTGAGAAGCGGTATCCCCGCCATCGACAGCGCCGCAAGAGTTGCGATTGTGAAGGTCACGGGCATCAGCTTGCGCAACCCCCCAAGGCGGCGGATGTCGCGGGTGTGGGCCTCGTGATCAACAATCCCTGCGGACATAAAGAGCGCGGCCTTGAATGTCGCGTGATTGAGGATGTGGAACACGGCGGCCATCGCGCCAAAGGCCGTACCTGTGCCGAGAAGCATGGTGATCAACCCAAGATGAGACACCGTCGAGAAGGCCAGAAGCGCTTTCAGATCATGTTTGAAGAGGGCAATTACCGCACCAAGCACCATTGTGATCAAGCCAGCTGTTGTAACGATCATAAACCACTCGGGCGTACCCGAGAGCACGGGCCACATTCGCGCCATGAGGAAGATCCCCGCCTTCACCATCGTGGCAGAATGCAAGTAGGCCGAGACGGGCGTCGGCGCAGCCATCGCGTGCGGGAGCCAGAAGTGGAAGGGGAACTGTGCCGACTTGGTGAAGCAGCCCAACAGGATCAGCAAAAGCGCCGTCAAATAAAGCGGGTCCGCCTGGATTAGATCGCGGTTTTGCAAGATCACACTGAGATCATAGCTACCGACGATCTGGCCTAGAATGAGCATGCCCGCAATCATCGCAAGACCGCCCATGCCAGTGACCGTCAGGGCCATACGCGCGCCTTGGCGGCCTGCGGGCAAGTGCTTCCAGTAGCCGATCAGAAGAAACGAGGAGAGCGATGTAAGCTCCCAGAAAACAAGCAAAAGCAGGATGTTATCGGAAAGAACAATCCCCACCATCGCGCCTTGGAACAAGAGCAGATAGGTGAAAAATTCGCCCATATTGTCGCTGCGGCTGAGGTAATGGCGCGCATAAGCGATGACCAAAAGCCCAATGCCCAAAATAAGCATGGCAAAGAAAAAGCCCAAGCTGTCGAGCATCAATGTGAAGTTTAGCCCCAGAAGCGGCATCCAGTCGATCCGCGCCGTCACGACCTCGCCGGCGAGGACAGTGGGAAGATTTGTAAGCAAGCCGACAAAAGCCGCGAGCGAGACCGTAAATGTCACGCCGGCAACGGCCGCACGGCCCGCAGAATTCATCAAACCGGGGAGCAACGCCCCAAGAAAAGGCAGGAGGACGATGAAGAAAAGAGACACGGGAACTCCTGTTGAGCGTGTTTTTGGGTTTGTTCAAAAATGCACCTGAATTTCCAAAACGCAAGGATGAACGACAAAAATAGTCAATTACTCGCACCGAAAATGGAAAGTTTGTCACGAGGCCGCAGCAATGAGGCTATGCGCTCACCAGGAAAGCTGGTCTGCCGGCACAGATTTATGCTCACTCTGGCAGTCTGGAAAACGGCTCAAGTCTGCTGAAAAAATCAGCAGTAAAACTGTTTCAAAACGCACAAATTGGTGGGTGATTCGAAAAAACCTGCCCGCCGTTAATTAAATATTGTGTTATATCACATTTATTCCTATCAGTGCTGTACTACTGTTTGCATCTAACGATGTGACATGCCCACCTTTAACTCCCCCTGTTGCCTCGGCAATAGGGGACTTTTCTTAAGGTGCGGCCAGACAGGTTGCCTATTTTGGCTTATCTCAGTGCGGCGGAGCTTAAATGACGCAAGAAAAGCAGACTTGGCTCGCCAATCTAGAACAATCTATTGCTGATGAAATCATACGTGCGAAGAGTGAAGCCTTTGCTGTCGCAGTTGCGAATGAGCGGCTTGAAAAAGCTCAAATCCGCGCTGAACAACTTGAAGAAAAACTACGCGATGTGACAACCATCCTTGCCGAACTCAAGCGGATGTCTGGAGCCTGCGCGAGCGCAGCAGGGGCGAAAACCAAATTGCCTCCTCTGCGCTTGCTTTACCCTGTAAGCGTTCCACACTCAAAGGAGAGACCGCACTATGATGCTTGAAACCGACTTTGAGACAGACACCGACATCACCCGTGCGCGCGCGCCGCTCGAAGCCTTCAAAGACTTTATCGAGTTTGCCCCCGCAGGTGCGAAAGCAGTATATTGGCGCGGCACATATCTGGCGAATTATTCGGTCGCTGAATTTGCACGCAAACAGCAAGCCACAGGTCTGTGCGAGCTGGTCCAGCGCCGCATAGCAAAAGGGCGCAAGACCGAGTTTGAGTATGTCGCGATAAAGCGCCGCGCACCTTAAATCAGCTGCCGCCTTGATCGCGCACCACCGCGCCTGCGCTTTTCTGGCAAGGCCAGATTCAGCGGCTTTGGCGGCATCACGAGCGCCTCTTCAATGAGACTGCAAAACACCTCGACAACAGGGTCCGATGAGCGAAACCTGTGTGCCGCGAGCAGGGCAATCTCAGCCTGTCGCGCAAAACTTGCCCGCCCCTGAAGGCCACCAAGCCATTGCATAAATCCCATGCGTCCAAGCTCGGCGACACGCGCCTGAGAATCTGTTTGTGTCTGCAACATGTGCAGCGTTCTGTGTAAGTTCATAGCGCCCTCCGCGCATTTCTTGGGCGAAGGGTCACAGAACAAAGAGATCGCCTCGAAACCTGCTGCAATCACCCGTTCCGAGGCACCCCGCCCGGTGGTTGACATCAGATGGCAGGTCTCCTGACTTGCGGGTCAATGCGCGTCTCCGTCCTTCCCGAGCCAGTGTGGCTCAGTGGAGCTTTCGGAGGGCACTCGCCGCTTACAGTTGCGGGGGCAGTCGCGGAATAAGCCAATGAAGGCCGCACCGTGTTCCCATTTTCATCTGACTGCGAACAGTCAAAACCATCGCGCCCAGTAGCGCAGCAGCGCGGGCCTCTGTCAATCAGACAAATCTGCAACGCAAAAGGCCCGCAGCTCGTGCCACGGGCCTCTATCTTTGGTGAGACGCGTTCAGTTCCCGAATGTCACAGGCTCAGGGATCTCCCAGCCAGCTTCGCGGTAGTAACGTTCAGCGCCGGGGTGCAGGCGGCTGGCGATCAGGCCAAGACCTTCTTCTTTTGTGATCGTACTGGGCATCCAAGCGGCTGCTTCGTGAATGTCTGCAAGATTTTCCCAAATCGCTTTGGTCACCTGATAGACGACCTCCTCATCAACATGCATGCCCGCGCTGAAGTTGACGATAGCGCCATGGGTGCGCACTGCCCCCTCATTGACTTGATTGTCACCATAGACACCCGCAGCGATCTCATTGACCGTGCCGCCCGTCGCTGCGTTGATCTTGAGCTTTTCGACAGGCACATCCAGAAGGCGGATTTTCTTGGTCAGTGCAAACTGCTGGATCGCAGGGCTTGGCGAGTTGGTTGGCAGGACAATCACGTCGATCTTATCATCCTGAAACGCCTGAATGGCCGCATCAAAGCCGAACTCGACCACATCCATATCTTCCGCCTTCAGCCCTGTCGCATCTGCGACATTGCGCAAAACAACGCCCTTGGCTGCGCCCCCTGGAGGGCCTGCGAAAACCTTCTTCCCGCGCATGTCATCCAGCGTCATGATGCCTGAATCCGCGCGTGTCACGTAGTGATATGGGCCGATCTGATAGGAAAAGATCATACCGACGCCTTTTTCAAGCTCAGGCGCAGCAGCCATTTCTTTATAGGGGCCAAAGTTGTTCGCCATCAGCCAGTTGATCGTGGGTGAGCCGAAAAGAAAGTCAACTTTGCCCGTGGCTGCATCAACCATATGCTTGGTCGCAGCGCCCGTTGCGCGGACCTGAAACTCGACGCCATCGACCTTATTATTTACCACCTTGGAGATCGCCGTGTTCACCACGAAAGGCGACATACCCGGCGCAATGGACGTAACTTTGTAAATTTCGGCCACAGCAGCAGAGGCAAGAAGCCCACCCGCAACCGCGCCCACGGCCACAAAGCGTAGCCCTTTTGTAAGTATTTGTTTCATCGCTTCAGTTCTCCCTTTTTATGCTGGTTTGGCCGCCCCGAGACGGCGTGAGAATAGCCCTGCCACAAGCGTGAGGATCAGAGCTGGAATATAAATCATCGGAATGGGGATCATGGCGCCGAGGCCAATGACAAACCGTACGCCAGATTGACCAAACCCGATGCGGCCAAGCATCGGATCAGCGCGGCCAAGCGACGTCGCAAACATCCAGATCGCCGCCAGAAGTCGCAAGACCGTTATGGCCAGCTCGCTCCAGCTAAACTCTCCCGCCACGAGGAGAAGCGAGGGCGAATAAACGAAGATATAGGGAACAAGCAGGCCGACAATCGAAATCCGCAGGGCGACAAAGGCGGTTTGCAAAGGGTTCCCCCCCGCGATCGGCGCAGCGACATAACAGCCATAAGCGATCGGCGGCACGATGGAGGAATAGACCGCATAGTAGAGCACAAACATATGTGCCGCGAGTGGCAAGACCCCTGCCTTGATAATCGCGGGTGCAATCATGATCGCGATGATGAGATAGGCGGGAAGCGTTGGCAGCCCCATTCCAAGAATGAGCGCGCCGAACATTGCAAGGATCAGCGCCATGATCAGATAGTCTTCACCCCCGCCCGAAATCGCCGTGGCAAAGCGGATCGCCACGCCTGTTTCGTTGATCACGGCGAGCACAACGCCAATCACGGCAACCGCCAGCATAATCTGCGCCGAAGAGATACCGCCCGCCACAAGCGCATCCCAGATGCGCTTGGGCTCGCGGCGAAAATCAGGATTCAGCACAAAGCCCGCACCAATGGCTGTCAGCACGCCAACAAGCCCCGCCGTGGCAGGAGATTTGCCCATCAGGAAGGTGACCATCAGCATGACAATGGGTAAAAATACGAGAAGTGAATTGAGCCAGTCGCGCGCGGTGAGCACAGGCAGCCCCTCTTTTGCCATTGGTTTGATATCAAGGCGGATCGCCTCGGCGTAAACTTGGGCAAAGAGGCCGATGTATTTAAAGAGCGCAGGAAGCGCCGCCGCCGCAATGACCATGGCGAAGGGCATGCCGACAAGATCGGCCATGATAAAGACCGCCGCGGCCATGATGGGCGGGGTGAGCTGCCCACCCGAGCTTGCCGCTGTTTCGACAGCGCCTGCGAAGTTGGCCGAGAAGCCCTGCCGCTTGATCATAGGGATCGTAAAGACCCCTGTGCCGGCAATATTGGCGGCAACGGAGCCTGACATCATCCCGAAGACTGCGCTTGCAACAATGGCCGCATGGGCCGCACCGCCACGGATCCGCCCCGTCAGAGCTGTGGAGATATGAATCAGGCTCTCCCCCGCGCCTGTCCGCTCCAGCACTGCGCCAAAGATCAGAAAAATCAGCACATTATCGGCCACAAGCCCAGTGGTACGCCCGAAGACCCCGTCGAAGGAATACCACACGATCTGCATAAAATCAGCGATGTTTGTGCCGAAATGCTTCAGAATACTGGGCAAATATGGCCCTGCAAATCCAAAGGCTACAAAACTAAGCGCCATAATCACGAGCGACCAACCCCAAGCGCGAATGGTCAGCAAAATAATCGCAGCCACGCCCAGAAGCCCGCCCGCAATATTCATTGGCGTGGCAATGTAAAAGCCTGTCCAAAGATCGGCTTTGACCCGATAAAACCAGACCGTTGAAAAGACAAACGCCGCAACGAGCAACGCGTCAAACAGATAGCCAAGCCACGGCGCGCGCTCAAACAACGCGAGCTTGGCAGCAGGCTGCGTCAGCAAGACAATCAGAGCACTGACAGCAATCACGCTAAAGCGCGCTGTCACCTCGTCGAGCGTGAAAAAAGCGATGACCGAGATGATTATCAGCGAAAATACACCAGCACCGGCGCGCCCAGCCTGTTGCAGCGGAGTTTGCGGGCCTGTTGGCGTCACGCCCTCGCTCATGGCGTGATCCCTTCGGCTTCGGCCCGCGCAATGCTATGTGCGGTAAGTTTGTCGAGCAGGCGCAGAAACTCTGCACTTTCTTCCGCTGTAAAACATCCAACCACGCTTTCGTTGCGCATGGCAGCCTCGGCAAGCACCTCGCCATGCAGAACCCGCCCCTTTGCCGTCAGCGAAAGCGTCACAGCGCGGCGGTCTTCTGGGGAGGTATGGGTGAGAAGCAGGCCGCGTGCGACGAGCCCTCTCACACTGCGGCTGAGCTGACCCTTGTCCATCAAGAGCATCTTGCGCACATCAGAAACCGTCGCAGGCGCCAGAGCTTCTGTCAGGCCGATGACGCGCCACTCATTGAGCGTCACACCGAGGCGCTTTTGGAAGTTCATTCCGCCAAGTCGCTCGTTGAGCAGACTGAACCGCGCAACCCGAAACGACAGCGCATCAGTCACAGACAGAATTTCAGGGTGAATCTTCTCCTCCACAGCCTTTTTAGCACGATTGGCTTGCATGGCAGCCTCCCCCGTTGAAACCACCCTGCCCCTTTGGTTGATTTAGTCAACAATTTTTTGACATTTTGTCGCAGCTGCACCTAAGCTGGAAAAAAGGAAAGCTCTATGGTCAGAACCACGCCCGACGAAATATTGACAGGTGGCACTGTTCTGACGATGGACAGCAAAACCCCTTTTGTAACAGCCATCGCGCTGGCAGGCGGGCGTATCCTTGCCGTGGGCACAGACGCAGAGATCAAAGCTCTCGCAGGCGCAGGAACCAAGCACACGCAGCTACACGGGCGACACATCATGCCTGGATTGATAGAGAGCCACACCCATGCACTGTGGGGCGCGTGCCGTGATCTTTTTGATGTCTACACAGGCTATAGCGCCAGCCTTTCAGAGCTCCTGCAAGCCACAGGCAAGCGCGCCGCAAACCTGCCAGCAGGCAGCACTGTCCACGGAGGGGCGCCATGAGATGCGCTCCGAAATGGGCCAATGCCCGCGCACACTTCTGGACAAGATCAGCCGCGAGCATCCGATCGTGCTGTTTGACACCTCGCAACATGTGGCGTGGGCAAACACATTTGCGATCAAGCAGGCAGGACTAGGGGGCATTCCAGACGATATCAAAGGTGGCGTCATTGAACGCAGTGAGGACGGATCGGCAAGCGGCATCTTCGCCGAAAGCGCCATAGAGGGTCTGAAAGCGCTAACCGTCCATACTGAAGCACAAATGGCTGAAGCCGCGCGGGAATTCACCCGCTACTTCAACAGCTTAGGCTTCACCGCATTCAAAGAGCCGATGGCCTTTGAGCCCGAGCTGCGCGCCTATCATGCCGCTGACCAACGCGGTGAGATGACGCTCCATGCGGCGGCGCATATTGTAAAGGCTGGGGTCTCCGCCGAACGCGTGAGTTATGACGAGCTGGAGCGCCTGCGCAAATCCTACCGCAGTGAGAACTTAAGAACAGACTTTGCCAAGCTCTTCGTTGATGGCGTCGCACCGAGTTTCACCGCTTCTTTCAGTGAGCCCTACTTGGCCAGCGCTGGCTACGACGTGGCGGGCCATATGCCCGATGCCACATTGCTGATCTCGCCTGAAGAGCACGCCGAAACGATGATCGAGCTCGATCGGTGGGGCTTCACTGTCAAGATGCACGCCGTCGGAGACAACGCCATATCAAAAGGGCTTGATGCCATCGCCGCCGCACGCCGCACGAACGGCATGAGCGGTCTGCGCCACGAAATCGCTCATGCAAGCTTTATCGCCGATGCCGATGTGGCACGCTTCAAGGCGCTCGATGCGATTGCGGAGCTTTCCCCAAAGCTCTGGGCGCCAAACGCTGCCACGCCCTCACAGATAAAGGTTCTCGGCGCGCAGAGACTGGAAAAAATATATCGCCTCAAGGACTTGCACGCCGCCAAAACCGAGATGACCTATGCTTCGGATTGGCCCGCCTCTGCCCCGGATGCAAACCCGTGGACAGGGCTCGCGGGGATGCTCACACGGCGCGATGTGACGGGGCAATTCGCGGGCACCGTGGCCCCCTCGCAAGCCATCAGCCTAGCCGAAGCCTTACCACTTTTCAAAACAAACGGGGCGCGCAGTCTGAAAATGGAGACAGAGACTGGCTCGCTCACAGCGGGCAAGTGGGCCGATTTTATCACCCTGCCCAAATCACTGTCAGAAATGGCCCCCGAAGAGATCGGAGCATGCACGCCGCTTCAGACCAGATGGAAGGGCCGCGTTGTCTATGAGGGCTAATGCTGGTACCCGCGGCCGGACTCGAACCGGCACGGCCTATACGGCCTAGAGATTTTAAGTCTCCTGTGTCTACCATTCCACCACGCAGGCCAGCGCGGCTTGCCTAAACCGAGCGGCGCGTAAAAACAATCCGCTTCTTTGCCTAGAGGGCCTAAATATGACCGTGAAACGCATTACCGCCAATCTCAACAGCCGTTCAGTGAGCGAAATGCGTCGTTTTTATGAGGCCGTTTTCGGACTTAAACTTGAGATGGAGCTCGGCTGGGTCGTGACCCTCGGAACCGGCGACGATGCACCTGTGCACCTAAGCCTTGCGGTCAATGGCGGCGAGGACATGCCTGTGCCCGAAATTTCGATTGAAGTAGAGAACCTTGACGAAGTGCTCGCCAAGGCGCGCGCGCATGGGTGTGACATTCTCTATGGTCCCAAAGCGGAGAGCTGGGGGGTGCGCCGTTTTATGCTACACGATCCATCAGACAACCTCGTCAATGTGATGATACATGTTTAAAGGTCGTCGCCTTTTGGCTCCTGCTGCCCTTTCATGGCTGGATCAGACAGCATGTGTCGCTCCGGCAGCCAAGGATTGAGCCCAAGCGCGACCTCTAGGTCCGCTCGCGCTTCCTTCAGACGGCCCAGCGCATAGTAGCTCAGAGCGCGCCCTGTGAGAGCTCCTGTATGGGTCGGGGACAGCTCAAGCGCACGTGTCAGATCGGCGATCGCTGGCTCGTAATCATTGCGCATAAAATTGATGAAGGCGCGCTGGTTGTAGCCCTCGGCGTACTCAGGGCAGTAGTCGACCAGCGTATCAAAGTCAGCCCGCGCACCAAGCAGATCAAAAGAGCCGCGCTTTCGCATCCCGCGATTGAGAATTTCTTGAGCCGCCTCATCAGGCGCGTCTGTCCAAAGCTCCCACATCTGCGTATTGAGTGGCGCGGCATACATTTCGTTTTTGGCGTCACGCACCTCCTCAACCAACTCGGCCAAGCGCACCGAATGATCCGGTGCTTCGGGGCATTCGCTCGCAAGTGCAGGGCTGGCCAGCAGGACAGTTATAACAAGAGCTTTCATCACCTCATAATGCCCAGCCACGCTGTCAGGTCAAATAACATCCGCGAGAGTGGTTTCTTTCACCGCCTGCATCGCCACATAGGTCGATGTTGAAGAGACATAGGGCAGCGTCGATATTTGTTCAGCCATAACAATGCGATAATCGTTCATATTGTGGGTGCGCACCTTCAAGAGATAGTCAAAATTCGCAGCCATCAAATGCACCTGCTCGATCTGTGGGATCTTGGCGACCGCCGCATTGAAAGCCGCCAAGGCCTTTTCACGGGTGTCCGACAGGCGCACCTCGACAAAGGAGACATGATCCAAACCCAAGCGGATCGGATCAAACAGCGCCTTATACCCCGTGATGACACCCGTCTGCTCGAGCCGCTTGAGCCGCGCTTGTGTGGGCGACTTTGACAGCCCGATACGCTGCGCCAGTTCGGTCACAGGCATGCGCCCGTCGCTCGCAAGTTCAGACAGAATCTTACGATCAAAGCCATCCAGATCGATCTGCCCTTGATTTACATCACTTATAGCCATTTTGACCCGCCATTTATTAACTATCAGGAATATAGTCTGATCAATCGAAGATATATAGGGCAAAATGGAGGAGCCTGCCATGCCTAAGAACACCCAAAAATCGTCCCTACGCGCCAAAATCAGCACCAACATGTATGCCAATGAAGCCGTCACGCTTCAGCGCCTGATTGAAGAGGCGGGTCTTTCACAAGAAACGCGGCAGCGCATTTCGGCAGACGCTGCCACTCTGGTGCGCGGCATTCGCGAAAGTTCCGATCCGGGGATGATGGAAGTGTTCCTCGCGGAATACGGCCTTTCCACCGACGAGGGCATCGCGCTCATGTGTCTTGCCGAAGCGCTCTTGCGTGTGCCCGATGCCGAAACGATTGATGCGCTCATTGAAGACAAGATAGCGCAGTCTGATTGGGCCAGCCACCTCGGCGAAAGCACCTCGCCACTGGTCAACGCGTCCACGTGGGCGCTCATGCTCACGGGCAAGGTGCTCGACGAGCCTGCTCCTGGCATCATCGGCTCTCTCAGAGGCGCGGTGAAGCGCTTGGGCGAGCCTGTCATCCGCACAGCCGTAGGCCGCGCGATGAAAGAAATGGGCCGTCAATTTGTTTTGGGAGAGACCATCGTCGGCGCGATGGAACGCGCAGCCAAGATGGAAGCAAAGGGTTATACCTACAGCTACGATATGCTCGGCGAAGCCGCTCGCACAGAGGGCGACGCGAAGCGCTATCATCTGGCCTACTCCCGCGCAATCACCGCAATTGCGCAGGCCTGCACGCATGCTGAAATCCGCGAAAACCCGGGCATCTCGGTCAAGCTGTCGGCGCTGCACCCACGCTATGAAGAGGCCCAGCGCAGCCGCGTCATGGACGAGCTTGCCCCGCGCCTGCGTTCGCTGGCGCTTCTGGCCAAGTCCGCAGGCATGGGCCTCAATGTCGATGCAGAAGAGGCCGACCGCCTCGCCATTTCCATGGATGTGATCGAGGAAGTTCTATCCGAGCCAGCGCTCGCAGGCTGGGACGGCTTCGGCGTTGTTGTGCAGGCCTATGGCCAGCGCGCGGGCGACGCGATCGACTATCTCAACGCGCTGGCCGAGCGGCTTGACCGCCGCATCATGGTCCGCCTTGTAAAGGGCGCTTACTGGGACACCGAAGTAAAGCGCGCGCAGGTTGAAGGCGTCGAAGGCTTTCCTGTGTTTACAGCCAAGCCTGCAACAGATGTCAGTTATATCGCCAATGCCAAAAAGCTTCTGGGCATGACTGGGCGCATCTATCCGCAGTTTGCCACGCACAATGCCCATACAGTCGCCGCCGTGCTCAACATGGCGCGCGATATGGGCGTGAGCAATGACGCCTACGAATTCCAACGCCTTCACGGCATGGGCGAGGCACTGCATGATATCATGTTGAAAGAGCGCGGCAGCCATTGCCGTATCTACGCGCCCGTTGGTGCGCATCGCGACTTGCTCGCCTATCTCGTGCGCCGTTTGCTTGAAAACGGGGCCAACTCAAGCTTTGTGAACCAGATCGTTGACGAGGATGTGCCCGCCCAAGAGGTCGCCGCTTGCCCGTTTGACGCCCTTGCAGACGCCCAACCCAACATCACTCAAGCCCCCGATTTGTTTGCGCCAGAGCGGGCAAATTCCAAGGGCTTTGACATCACCCACGAGCCAACACTGGCCCGCATCGAGAAGGCCCGCAAAGCGTTCGCCGCGCATGTCTGGGACGCAGCACCGCGAGTCGCAGGGAAAGCCAAACCCGCCAAAGCACATGTGGTCCTCAACCCTGCCAACCCAGCTGATACAGTGGGTAAGGTTTCTTTCGCCTCGGCCGCAGATGTCGAAACCGCGCTGACAGCCGCAGCCCCATGGGACGCAACCCCGGAGATGCGCGCCAAAGTTCTGAACAAGGCTGCCGATCTTTATGAGAAGCATTTTGGCGAGCTTTTCGCACTGCTCGCGCGCGAAGCGGGCAAGATCATGCTCGATCAAGTGGGCGAGCTGCGTGAAGCCGTCGACTTCCTGCGCTACTACGCCGCTAATGCGCCGCATGAGACCCCCGTGGGAACTTTTACCTGTATTTCGCCGTGGAACTTCCCGCTGGCGATCTTTACGGGGCAAGTCAGTGCCGCCCTCGCCGCTGGCAACGCCGTGCTGGCCAAACCCGCCGAACAGACCTCCCTCATCGCCTATCGCGCAGTTCAGCTTCTGCACGAAGCGGGTGTTCCCGCGAGCGCACTCCAGCTTCTGCCCGGTGCGGGTGATGTGGGCGCAGCGCTGACATCTGATCCGCGCGTTGGCGGGGTGGCCTTCACGGGCAGCACCGAAACGGCGCTCCTTATCCGCAAGTCCATGGCCGACAACCTCACGCCAGGCGCGCCGCTGATTGCCGAGACAGGCGGCCTGAACGCGATGATCGTAGACAGCACCGCCCTGCCCGAACAGGCCGTGCAAGCCATTGTCGAAAGTGCCTTCCAATCTGCAGGCCAGCGCTGCTCTGCTCTGCGCTGCCTTTATGTGCAGGATGATATCGCCGAGAGCCTCACCCACATGCTCAAAGGTGCGATGGACGAACTTTCCATCGGCGCACCATGGCTTCTCAGCACAGATGTTGGCCCAGTGATCGACGAGGACGCCCGCGCAGGGATTGCTGCACATATCGAAACAGCCCGCGCCGAGGGGCGTTTGCTGCACGAGCTGCGCACGCCAAACTCGGGCACATTTATCGCGCCTACCCTTATCAGGGTGGGCAGCATCGCAGACATGGGCCGCGAAATCTTTGGCCCAGTGCTGCATTTGGCAACCTTCAAATCCAGCGAGATCGACACCGTCGTCAATACGATCAACGCTACGGGCTATGGCCTGACCTTTGGCTTGCAAACGCGCATCGACGACCGTGTGCAGCATATCTGCGAGCGCATCCACGCGGGCAACATCTATGTCAACCGTAACCAGATCGGCGCGATTGTGGGTTCCCAGCCCTTTGGCGGCGAGGGGCTTTCAGGCACGGGCCCCAAGGCGGGCGGACCAAACTATCTGCCACGCTTCGTTGCGCCTTCCGCGCAAGCGGCACATGGCGCATGGAGCAGCAAGATGACTGCCTCGGATATACAGGCAGCCATCGCCACAGCTCCATCAGCGGAAGCGGCACAAACCTTGGTGATGCCTGGACCAACGGGCGAGTCCAACAAACTGACACTGGAGCCACGCGCGCCACTGCTTTGTCTTGGGCCAAGCGCCGAAACGGCAGAAGCGCAAGCTTCTCTGGTGCGCGCCATGGGTGGAATTGCTGTGAAGGCCACAGGCTCTCTGCCGGCGGTGGCCTTGGAAACACTTACAGGTTTCTCTGGCGCTCTCTTCTGGGGCGCAACAACGGAGGCACGCGCCTATGAACAGGCCTTGGCCAAGCGCACAGGCGCGATCCTGCCGCTGATCACCGCGACACCTGACCTGGCGCGAGTGATGGGCGAACGGCATGTCTGCGTCGACACCACAGCCTCGGGTGGCAATGCCGCGCTTTTGGCAGGACAGGGCTGAGGGGCTCGAATTTCGCTGCGCGAAATCCGACCAAAGCGAGGGGCGCTGCCCCTCGCGCTCCCCGGGATATTTAGAGAAAGAGGAAGCAGCAAAGCCGCTCATTGGGCCTTTTCGTCCGCGTATTTTACGCATAGCCTTGTCCTATGTTTCCATTTCGCGATCATAATCCAAGCGGGCGCACACCCTATGTGACCTACGCGCTAATTGCCGTGAACATCGCGGTTTTTCTGAGTTATTGGCATTTGTTTGCAGACCCTCGTGCGCTCTCTGACTTTTACTTTCAATATGCGCTGATCCCTGCAGCCATCAGCACAGGGCAAGGCTACGAAGGCCTTATGACCTCAATGTTTCTGCATGGTGGGCTTATGCACCTTGGCGGCAACATGCTGTTTTTGTGGATTTTTGGCGACAACATGGAAGACGAGATGGGGCATCTCGGGTTTTTCGTGTTCTACATTCTGTCGGGATTACTCGCTGGCTATGTGCATGTGATGTTTGCGCCTGGCTCCGCTGTCCCAACGGTCGGCGCATCAGGGGCGATTGCAGGGGTGATGGGGGGCTATCTCTTGCTCTTTCCGCGCGCCAAAGTCGATATCCTGTTGATCATCGTCATTTTCTTTCGCGTTTTCACCCTGCCCGCTTACATCATGCTGGCGATCTGGTTTGGCCTGCAGTTCTTTGGCGGGTTAAGCGCAGACCCGGACACTGGCGGTGTCGCTTATTGGGCTCATGCGGGCGGCTTTGTCGCGGGAATTGTGCTGACCTTGCCGACATTCCGGCGCCTTGGCGGGCCGCGTTTCTGGCATGAGAACGACTTTCACCCGCCCCACCCAGAAGCAACATATGAGCCCTCTCGCATTCCCATGATCAGGAGACGCAAATGAGCCAACCCCATAAACTCACCTGTCATTGTGGAGCCGTCGAGCTTGCGGTGACGCTTTCGGACGGGCTTGACACTGCGCGACGCTGTGATTGTTCTTTTTGTCGCCGCCGTGGGGCTGTCGCCGTGAGCGCGCCTCTGGACGGGATCAAAATCGTCAAGGGAGAGGAAAACCTCACGCTCTATCAATGGGGCACGATGACGGCCAAGCATTATTTCTGCAAAACCTGCGGGATATATACCCACCATCAGCGCCGCTCGAACCCAAACGAATACGGCGTCAATATGGGCGGGCTCGAGGGGGTAAACCCCTCAGAGCACGACCCGATCCCTTGGGCTGACGGGGTAAACCACCCCGCTGACCGCTAAAAACTAGCTGTTGCGGATGAGCTTGCAGAGCGGGTCAAACATAGCGTCATTGGAGCAAATGATCTCGCCTGTGTCCAGAATGCGCGCCTCGGGGTCAATCGCTTCGGCAAAGCCGCCCGCTTCCCGCACGATCAGCATCCCTGCGGCGAGATCCCATTCACTCAGTCCGCGCTCCCAGAAGCCATCAAAGCGGCCAGCAGCGACATAAGCCATATCAAGCGAGGCCGCGCCCCAACGGCGCACACCGGCACAGCCGGGCAACACGCGCGCCAAGTCTTTCAACGTGGCAGGCAAATCGCCATGGCCCGAAAACGGAAGGCCCGTTGCGAAAACACATTCGTTCATGTGGCGGCGGCCAGAAACGCGCAGACGGCGGGCGTGGTCTTGCCATGCGCCCGAGCCTTTTTCCGCGTAAAACATCTCGTCTTTGGCGGGGTCAAAGACCACAGCCGAAATCACTTCGCCCTTGTGCTCAAGCGCGATCGAGATCGCCCAATGTGGCATACCGTGCAAAAAGTTGGTTGTTCCATCCAGCGGATCAACGATCCAGCGGCGCGTCGGGTCTTGGCCTTCTTCCACGCCGCCTTCTTCAGCCACCCAGCCATATGTCGGGCGAGCGCCCATCAGCTCTTCCTTGATGATCGCTTCGGCGCGCAAATCGGCTTTGCTCACAAAATCGCCTGCGCCCTTCATGGAAACCTGAAGCGCTTCAACCTCGCGGAAATCCTTCACAAGGCTGCGGCCCGCCTTACGGGCGGCTTTGATCATCACGTTAAGATTCGCGCTGGCTTGCATGGCTCAAGCTCCTTCGGGGGGTGTCAAACCGCGGCTATACGCCTTGGCTGCGCGCCGCGCAACCCATAGCAACCCAGCCTAGCCCCTTTGCAGGCGAATAGGGATTTCGCGCGCCAGCTTGAGAAAATGCGCCATGAAGGGCAAGCTCGCATCATCTTCGCGCACGGCGGCATAAAGCCGCTTGGTGACACCTGCCTCTGTCAGAGGGCGGGTGATGTACTCCGCAGAAGATTTCACCTCACGCAAGACCCAGTCAGGCAACACAGAGACACCGCGCCCCGCCGCAACCAACATAAGGATTACGGCTGTCAGCTCAACCTGACGCACCGCCAACGGCTCCACCTTAGCAGGCGACAAGAGCTCGGAAAAAATATCGAGCCGCGCGCGCTCCACAGGATATGTGATCAGGGTTTCGCCCCTGAAGTCTTCCGCCTCCACAAAGGCTTTTTCGGCAAGCTTGTGCTTGGCCGAGGCCACAAAGACGGGCGCATAGTCAAACAGCGGGACAAAGACGATGCCCTTGAGCTTTTCAGGATCAGAGGAAATCACAATATCAACCTCCTCGCGCATCAGGGCGGGCAGAGCCTCAAATGCCAGACCGGGGCGGATATCAACATCGACTTCAGGCCAAGGCGCGCGGAACTGTTCCAGCACAGGAAAGAGCCACTCAAAACACGCGTGACACTCAATTGCGATGTGCAAACGTCCAGCGCTGCCTTGGCGCAGCCCCATAAACTCAGCCTCAAGCGCGGCAATCTCGGGCAAAACCTTTTCGGCCACACGCAGCAATCGAAAGCCCGCCGCCGAGAGCTTCATCGGCTTGCTGCGGCGCACAAAAAGCTCGACTCCGGCCTGATCCTCGATCCCCTTGATCTGATGGGAGAGAGCCGATTGCGTGATATTGAGGCGGTCAGCCGCACGGGCCAAGCCGCCTTCCTCATGGATCGCCTGAATGGTGCGCAGGTGGCGAAACTCGATATGCATATGTGAACACACCTCATAATGAGAATGAAAGTTATGAATTTGTCTCACATTCAATTTGCGGGCACAAGAGAGCAACTGCCATGAAAGGCCCCCCTTATGACACCCGACGTATCGTTTGAGTTCTTCCCACCCAAAAACCTTGAAGCCGCGTTCAAGCTCCATGAAGCCGTCCAATCGCTCGCACCCCTTGCGCCGAGATTTGTCTCGGTCACCTACGGAGCGGGCGGGACCACGCGCGCTTTGACACGCGAGGCGGCGGAAACTCTGCATAAGACAGCTGGGCTGCGTGTGGCGGCCCACCTCACCTGCGTCGATGCGACCCGTGAGGAAACCCTCGAGATCGCCCGAGGCTACGCCAAAGCAGGAATTACGGACATTGTGGCGCTGCGCGGTGACGCGCCCACAGGTGCTGGCGGCTTTCGCGCCCACCCCGAAGGGTTTGCCGATTCTGTTGAGCTGATCGCCGCCCTAAAAGCCGAGGGCAACTTCAACATCCGCGTGGGGGCCTACCCCGAGCCACACCCCGATGCCGCCTATGCAGGTGCGGACATCGACCATCTCAAGCGCAAGTTTGAGGCTGGTGCAGATGAAGCCATCACACAGTTTTTCTTTGACCCGATCCATTTCCTGCGCTTCCGCGATGCCTGCGCCAAAGCGGGTATCGACGGGATGATCACCCCCGGCATCATGCCAATTGAAAACTGGAGCGGCGCCAAGCGCTTTGCCCAGAGCTGTGGTGCCTCCGTGCCGTCCGAACTTGACGACGCTTTCGCCAAAGCCGCGCGCGACGGGCGCGAGGAGCTTCTGGCGACAGCACAGGCAACAGAGCTTTGCGACATCCTGATGCAGGAAGGTGTCTCGCGTTTTCACTTCTACACGCTAAACCGCCCCTCACTCACGCGTGACATCTGCGTGGCGCTCGGGCTTGAGCCTCGTGCCGCCTTGCGCAACGTGGCGTAAGAGTTGCACCGCCAAGGGGGCCGCTCTAGCGTTTTGTAAAGTCATCCTACGGAGCGCAGATGAGCCAGACACGTTATATCGCCAAGAGCCCAGAAGAGCTGCCTGATATGGAGGCGACACTCGCACGCTCCGGGCTTGAGTTTATGCAGGACGTCCGCGACGGCAAACTCGCAGGCCCGCCTATCGGCGCACTTATGGGCTTTTGGCCAACGCTTGTGGAAGAGGGTAAAACCGTCTTCACAGGGGCCCCAGAATTCAGCGCAACCAATCCGATGGGCACGGTTCATGGCGGCTGGTATGGCACAATTCTGGACAGCTGCATGGCCTGCGCTGTGATGACACGGGTGCCCAAAGGCTCTGTCTACACCACGCTTGAATTCAAGGTGAATATCCTGCGGCCAATTCCGCTTGGCACAGAGGTCGAGGCCATCGGGACATGCCAACACGCGGGCCGCTCCACAGGAATCGCCAATGGCGAGATCAGGGGCGTAAGCGACGGCAAGCTCTACGCCACCGGCTCGACCACTTGTATTATTATGAAAATGAAGTGAGCGATTTCGCCGCGCCTAATCAAGCAATGCCCCGTGTATGAGCGCCTTCAATTCGGCGCGATTGCTGTAACTTGATGAGGGGATGAGCTGGGTGAAGAAGACCACGCTCAGTCGCTCAACCGGGTCTGTCCAGAAATATGTGCTCGCCAAGCCGCCCCAGCCAAAGTCTCCAACCGAGCCCTGAACCCGCACGCGGGCCGGGTCGAGAACCACAGCGCCACCGAGACCAAAGCCCATCCCTGTCATTGGCATTTCTGCAAAACTCTCAGCGCCCATAGAGGCGATATCACCCTTGAGGTGATTGCTTGTCATAAACCTGACTGTGCGAGGGCTGAGCAGGCGCACACCTTCGAGCGCGCCGCCAAGGCGGATCATCTCGCCAAAACGCATGTAATCATCCAGCGTCGAGACAAGCCCGCCACCGCCTGCGTATAGGCTGACGCGGCCCTCA
Organism: Lentibacter sp.; assembly: GCF_029254145.1. Taxonomy (GTDB): domain Bacteria; phylum Pseudomonadota; class Alphaproteobacteria; order Rhodobacterales; family Rhodobacteraceae; genus Lentibacter. Next base: position 16,632 of record NZ_JAQWYD010000070.1, on the reverse strand, counting down.
GCAAAGCGGCTGTCCTGCGCGCTATCAAAGAGCGCAAGCGGATCGCCCTCGCGCTTCTCATAACAGTCGGCAAAGCGCCCAAGTTTGTTGGCAGGTACATCAAAGCCCGTATCAACCATGCCAAGAGGGTCAAAAATCTCGCGCTGCATCACGGCGGCGAGCGTCTCGCCTGTGATCACTTCGATCACACCGCCAATCACATCGATCCCGACGGAATATTCCCAAGCTGTTCCCGGCTGGAAACAAAGAGGCAGCTCTGCAAGCACCTTGCACCAAGCCTCAAGCGTAACATCCTGCAAACCGATCTCTGAAAAGCGGCGCGCATAGGCCTCGGGCACAACACCTGTGTTAAAACCGTAGGTCATGCCGCTCGTGTGGGTGAGCAGCTCGTGTAGCGTGGGGCTGCGCGCGGGGTCCGTCTGATCTTCGCCCGTGGCCCCCTGCCGCAGCGCACGCATCTGGCCAAACTCTGGCAAATATTGCGCAACAGGCGCATCGAGCACAACCTGTCCACGCTCCACCAGCATCATCAAAAGCGTGGTCGTGACCAGCTTGGTCATCGAATAGATTCGCAAGATGGTGTCTCTCTCATAGGCCTGACCGCGCGCCACAGACGCAAGCCCGTCGGAAGCAAAAAAAGCCTCCTCGCCATGACGATAGACCAGAAGCGAAGAGCCACTGTAGCGCCCTGCTTTTCGGTAGTCGCGCATCCAGTCTTCGATCCGTTTCAGCCGTGCGTTGTCCATCGCTTGTCTCCCCATAAGCTGACCCATAGTGCGCGCGGCGCACCGCCTCTGCAAGTCGCCCCTTGCGGCGCGGCGCGATTTGGGAAACCTTTGGCGCAGCTTCCCTCGAAAGGCCTAAAATGCAAGACACACCGCAAAACCCCGTTCCAGAAAAAGTCACAGGCATCGCCCATCTCTTTGCCGCGACGCGCTATTCGTCACAAGGCTTTCTCCGCCTTTGGCGTGAAACAGCCTTTCGCCATGAGCTCCTGGCGACAGCGCTCGGGCTTGGACTGCTCGTGATACTTGGGGCACCGCTTGTCTGGATCGTGGCGGTAGCGGTGCTTGCGCTTCTGACACTGGCGGTTGAGGCACTCAATACAGCGATCGAGGAGATAGTGGATCATGTCTCACCAGAATGGTCTCTCGCGGCCAAACACGCGAAAGACATGGGTTCTTTTGCTGTCATGGCGCTGCTCTTTGCGACAGGGCTTGTCTTTGTCGTCGCCCTTTTGAGCACCTTTGCGGCATAAATAGTATCCACTCACAGGCTATCCACAAGTTATTGGGGTTATCCACAATAAATAGCTTTACAGGATCGGAAGGCCACGCTTACCATATTTGGTAGGACAAGGGGACCAAACCCCATCCTATCGGGCAAATCAGGGTGTTTGCGCTGCATAAGAGCAGGCACTTTGACGCAAAAATGAGGTGGCGAGATGGCACTGTCAGAACAATATCTAGACGACGAAATTCACCCCATCGACATTGTTGAGAGTCTGGCCTCTCACAATGACTGGGAGTTCGACCGCGTGGCGGACAACCAGATTTCTATGTCAGTCGAAGGCCAGTGGCGCACCTACGGCGTGACACTCGCATGGTCTGACTATGACGAAACCCTACGAATGATCTGCACCTTCGAGATGGAGCCACCCGAGGATCGCCTCCCAGACCTTTACGGTTCGCTCAATGAAGTCAACGATCAGTGCTGGACTGGCGCCTTCTCCTACTGGGCCGAACAAAAGCTGATGGTCTACAAATATGGCCTCGTCCTTGCGGGGGGCATTCTGGCCTCGCCCGAACAGATCGACACGCTGATCAACAACGCCGTCTGTGCTTCCGAGCGGTATTACCCCGCTTTCCAGCTGGTGGTTTGGGGCGGACGGACGCCACGTGAAGCGATGCAAGTCGCCATTGCAGAGGCCTACGGCCACGCGTAACCTATCCCCGAACGCTTTCGGGGGCAGACATGACATATTCTGATATTTCAACAAAAGGCCTTGTTCTGCTGGGCTGCGGTAAAATGGGGTCGGCTATGCTGGAAGGCTGGCTCAAGGGCGGTCTGCCCGCAGCCTCCGTTTATGTGATTGATCCAAAGCCGTCCGAGTGGCTCCAAGCCACGGGCGCACATCTGAATACAGAGCTCCCCGAAGCTCCGGCTATCGTGATTGTCGCAGTAAAGCCCCAGATGATGGGCGCAGCCCTGCCCACACTTCAGGCGATGGGCGGCGGGTCAACCTTGGTGATATCTGTCGCGGCTGGCACGCCGATTAAGCATTTTGAAGCGGTGCTTGGCGCAGATACCCCGATTGTGCGCGCCATGCCGAACACGCCCGCGGCCGTCGCCCAAGGCATCACAGCAATCGTTGGCAACAAAGCGACCACAGCGACACACCTCAATGCCGCCCAAGCGCTGCTTGAGGCCGTCGGGACAGTCGTGCGGCTGAAGTCCGAAAACCAGATTGACGCAGTCACGGGTGTCTCTGGTTCTGGTCCCGCCTATGTCTTTCATCTGATCGAATGTCTCGCGGCTGCAGGTGAGGCACAAGGCCTTGCACCCGAACTGGCAATGCAACTCGCCAAGGCGACAGTCGCTGGCGCAGGCGCGCTCGCGATTGCATCAAGCGAAACACCCAGCCAGTTGCGCGTAAATGTGACAAGCCCCAACGGCACAACACAAGCGGGACTTGACGAACTTATGGACAGCGATCGCGGCTTGCCGCCGCTCATCCGCCGCACCGTCGCCGCCGCGACCAATCGCTCCAAGGAGCTGGCGCGCGATGCCTGATACCCTGACGCCCACCGTCGGCTTTGAGGACTTCCTCAAAGTCGATATCCGCGTCGGCACAGTGATCGAGGCCGCGCCCTACCCAGAGGCGCGCAAACCTGCGATCAAGCTCGTGGTTGATTTTGGCGGCGAGATCGGCCAGAAAAAATCCTCTGCCCAGATTACGGACCACTACACCCCCGAGGCGCTGATCGGACAACAAGTCATCGCTGTGGTCAATTTTGCGCCAAGACAGATTGGCAAGTTTATGTCCGAAGTGCTTGTTCTGGGCCTGCATGATACAAATGGCAGCGTCGTGCTTTTGCGCCCCGACACCCCTGTGCCCAATGGCGAAAGAATGAGCTAAGACATGAAGAAAATTCTCGTTTCCCGTGCCTTGACCGACGCGGTCATGCAGCGCGCCCATGACAGCTATGATGTCACACTGCGCAAGAGCGATAGCCCGATGAGTACGGCTGAAATGCGCTCCTCACTCGTGCTCTATGATGGAATGATCCCGACTTTGGGCGATATGTTTTCGGCTGATATTTTTGCAGAATTTGGCCGCACCAAATGCAAAATTCTGTCCAACTTCGGCGTTGGTATCAACCACATCAATGTCGCCGCTGCCCGTGACCACGGCATTACCGTGACGAACACACCAGGCGCTGTCACCGACGCCACCGCCGATATCGGCCTGACGCTTCTCTTGATGTCGGCCCGCCGTGCGGGTGAAGGCGAGCGCCTCGCACGTTCAGGCAATTGGGCTGGCTGGACGCCAACGCAAATGCTCGGCAGCCACGTCAGCGGAAAAACTGTCGGCATTGTAGGCATGGGCCGTATCGGGCAAGCCATCGCACGGCGCTGCCACTTCGGCTTTGGTATGAGCGTCAAATTTTTCAATCGCTCGCCAAAAGAGATTGATTTTCCAGCGACACAGATCGCGAACCTTGAGACGCTCGCAGCCGAAGTTGACTTTCTTGTCGTCGCCACCCCGGGCGGCGCGGAAACGACCCACCTGATCAACGCAAGCATTTTTGACGCCATGAAACCGACTGCGCATTTTATCAATATCGCGCGCGGTGAAATTGTTGACGAAACCGCGCTGATCGCCGCCCTTGACGCACGTGCCATCGCGGGTGCAGGCCTTGATGTCTATGAGCACGAGCCAGCCGTGCCACATGCCCTGCGCAAGCTTGATACCGTCACGCTGCTGCCCCATCTAGGCACAGCCACAGAAGAAGTGCGCGACAACATGGGCCACATGAGCCTTGACAACCTTGACGCCTTCTTTGCAGGCGAGACACCCCCCAACGCGCTCTAAGGCTTGACGCCGCCGCACCCGATGGGTGATCTTGGCCAAACCCTCAAGGAAAGTGACACCATGCACCAGCCCGTCATCTCAGGAACAGGCGTTTTCACGCCCTCCGACACGATCACAAACGCCGAGCTGGTCGAGGCCTTCAATGCCTATGCAGAGGCCTTCAACAAAGAGCACGCCGACGCCATCGCAGCGGGTGAGATGGAAGCCAAGGCTGGCTCCTCCGTTGAGTTTATCTTCAAGGCTTCAGGCATCGAGCAGCGCTACGTCATGGACAAAAAAGGCGTGCTCGACCCTGCCATCATGCACCCTGTGTTGCGAGAGCGCGTCGATGACGAACCAGGCATCATGGCCGAAATGGCGCTCGATGCCTGCCAAAAAGCCCTTGCCCAAGCAGGTGTTGATGCAAGCGAAGTTGATCTCGTCATCTGCGCCGCCTCAAATCACGAGCGCGCCTATCCCGCCATCGCCGTAGAAATCCAGAAGCTCCTCGGCGCGGGTGGCTTTGCCTTTGATATGAATGTCGCCTGCTCCTCGGCCACCTTCGGTATTCAGGCAGCATCTGACATGATCCGCGCAGGCTCAGCCAAGAAAGCACTCGTGGTCAATCCAGAAATCTGCTCGGGGCATCTGGAATGGCGTGACCGCGACTGCCACTTTATCTTTGGCGATGTCTGCACAGCCACCCTGATCGAACGCGAGGCCGAAGCTGCCACGCCCCTCTTCAAGATCCGCTCAACCCGCTGCGCCACCGAGTTTTCCAACAATATCCGCAATAACAACGGCTTTTTGCGCCGCACGCGCACCACAGGTCAGGATCTGGACGACCGCCGCGACATGCAATTCATGCAAGAGGGCCGCAAAGTCTTTAAAGAGGTTGTGCCGATGGTCTCGGCCCATATCCTCGCACATCTTGAAGCCGACGGCCTAACCCCTGAAAAACTCAAGCGCATGTGGCTTCACCAAGCCAACAAAACCATGAACGATTTTGTCGGCCGCAAAGTGCTTGGCCGCGTGCCAGAGCCTGAAGAGCAGCCCAACATCCTGCAAGATTATGCCAACACCTCTTCCGCTGGGAGCATCATTGCCTTCTCCAAGCACCAGTCGGGGCTCGGCCAAGGCGACATTGGTGTCATATGCTCTTTCGGCGCGGGCTACTCCGTCGGCTCCGTCATTCTAGAGCGCATGTAGCTCGTTTAGAGTGCCACGGATATTTTAGGGTTTTGGGGCTGGCCTAAGGCGGGTCGGATTTTCGCGCCGAGATAAGCCGGGCTCAATCAGGGCAAGTCGTCCCTGCGCCTGAGCCATAGCGCCATGGCACAGAGCAGCCGGCGGCATCAAAAGCAAAAAACGCTGCATTCTCATCCGCTGTCGAAAACGGCAGCGCCGGCTCCACAGTCACTCTCAACCAGCGCGCCACACCAACAGGCGCCACACACCAGCCAAAGCCAGTTTCTTCGCGCGTCTCCCAGCCCCATTCTTCGGCCACATCGCTGATTTCATCCGCGACCAAACAGTCACTTTCAGGCAAAGCCGCCATGAATTCACGGCGCGCCTCGCGATGCGCGTCACTGCTATCGCGCTCCCATGCTCCAAAAATATACGTCAGACCAAAGTAAACAAATCCGAGCACGAGAGCGAGGCTCAGGAGAGCACCAACCCTACGCATCATTCACCGCCTCACGCCAGTGTCGCCGGCAGAGGCTCACATAGGTTTCATTTCCGCCGACCAATATTTGCGCCCCGTCCATCAGCGGCTGACCGTCTGGACCATTGCGCACAACCATGGTCGCTTTGCGTCCGCAATGACATATCGTGCGGACTTCTCGCATCTCGTCCGCCCAAGCAAGCAGAGCCGCAGAGCTGGGAAAAAGTTCGCCCCGAAAATCGACACGCAGCCCATAACACATCACAGGAATGTGAAGATCATCGACCGCTTTTGCCAGCTGCCAGACCTGCTTTTTCTCCATGAAATGGGCTTCGTCGACAAAAACGCAGGCCACAGGCCCCTCTTTCAGCCGCGACTCAATCTTCTCATAGAGGTCATCACCGGGCAAAAACGTATCCGCATCCGCACCAATCCCGATACGGCTCGCTATGCGTCCTTTACCGCCGCGCTCATCAAAGGCGGCGAGCATAAGATAAGGAACCATACCGCGCTCACGGTAGTTATGCGCCGCCTGCAAGAGCACTGCTGATTTGCCAGCGTTCATGGTGGAGTAGTTGAAATAGAGTTTTGCCATGGGCCTGTTTTAGCCCCAAACCCCAGTAATTCAAGCGTTTTACCGAGCAAATCGCCGCAGAAAAACAACCGCCCCTACCCCAAAGAAAAAGCCCCGACACCTGAGACAGCAGGCGCGGGGCGCAATCGTTAACGGTCGGGGTCGCGTGGCGTAACCGTGCAGACAGGCCACTGGGGATGGAGCATACACGCACCCCGCGCCCCCTAAGAGACTCAAGCAGACGCATACATGCCTGCCAAAAAGTCCCGTACGCTTGGCGACTATAACATTCGTCGACCACTCACTAACACCTGAAAACCGCAGGTTAATTCACTCATGACATTTACCATTAAACCGTTTAATGGGAAAACTATTGTTCAATTCCCCTAATATCCACTTAGAGGGAAAAAGGTTGGGAAAGAGTTAATGGCAGGCGTTGGAAGCTATTTAAAAAAGCACACAGAAGCTTTGGTAAAAGACGTGGGTATAGAGCCCGCTTGCACCCTCACAGGAAAGTCCAAAGCCACCTTGGGCCGCTATTAGTCCGACAACGAGGAACACTCTGATCGCTTCATGCCGATTGATGCAGTCGCCGCCCTCGAAGAGGCTGCGAGCTACCCGCATGTCACCTCCGCCCTGGCTGATCTCAAAGGCATCACCCTGTCCTATGATGACAGGCGCCGCAACATCGACGACAAAGGCGGCATCAACGCCGATGTCATCGCCCTCAGCCAGCGCTTTGCCATGCTGATGGCAGAATACCAGCAGTCAATCGAAGACGGCGTCATCACAGTCAATGAAGCCAAACGCCTGCTCAAAGAGACGACAGCGCTTCAACAGGTCTTGATCGAGATGAAGCTGCATCTCGAAGATGGCCCGATCTAAGGATCAGCTGATTGTAACATCGCAAGGCTCCTTGGCACACGGCTCGGGGGCCTAGCCTTCAGCAACCTGCCCATAGCCACGGCGCGTGTGCAAAAGCGGCGTTGCATCTGGCCCCAAGACCACATCCTGCACAGCCCCGAACAAGACATGATGTGTCCCCACAAGGCTTTGCTCGCTCAGGCGGCAATCATAGCTCGCCAAAGCATCTTCAAGCCGCAACAACCCGCTGCTCGCGCGCGTCCAGTTGCCTTCCGCAAAGCGGTCCTCCCCTTTGCCGCGCCGCCCTGCAAAGCGCTCGGAAAGCCCTTCATGCGCAGCGCTCAGAATATTGACACAGAACACACCATTCGCCCGAATAAGCTGTGCAGTGCTGCTTTCATGATGCATACAAATCAACAAACGAGGCTCGCTGACGTCCGCAGACACGCTCGAAAATGCCGTCACAGTGACGCCCCCGCGCCCCGCAACACCATCGGTTGTTACGATATAAACAGAATTCGCCGCACGGCTCATCGCCTCAAGAAAACTCCCGCGCAAATCGCCCACTGGCTCACTGTTCATCGCCTCTATCCTCGCCTGCTTCATTCGTTTCATCCTTTTGCTCTGCCATGGCACAAACAGGGTTACAAGTCGCGCCTTCTACTTCATCCCTATGGCAAAATTCAGGCAGCAGCAGAAAACTCGCTCCACCCACAGCTTCTTCTCTTCAAAAATATCCCAGGGGGTCTGGGGGACTGGTCCCCCAGCTTGGCTGGGGTCTGGGGGACGGATCCCACAGCGGGTCGGATACCGCAAAAACGAAAGTCGAACCCTAACTTGCAAAACTCACAAATTTGGAAAACGGCATCTCCCGCAGCCGCACACCCGTTGCCGCATAGATCGCGGCCGCAAGTGCAGGCGCAGCAGGGGGCACAGGCGGTTCGCCCACCCCACGCACCGCCTCGCCGTTCTCCAGCCCGCGCACAACAATCTCGGGACACTGGCTCATCCGCATGCCCTCAAAACTGTCAAAGTTAAGCTGTTCTGCAACGCCGCCCTCATAGGTGATTTCGCAGTTCATCGCATGACCCAGCGCCCAAACAACACCCCCCTGAACCTGATTTTCAAAATTCACAGGGTCAAGCACACGCCCGACTTCGGCAGCCACATAGACCTTGTCGACCCTGAGGCCATCGTCCGTATCAGTGACCTCGACCACCTCGGCACAATGCACACCAAAGGAGCGCGTCATAGCAATGCCGCGTCCACGGCGCGGCCCAAGGCTCACCCCGTCCCAATCTGACATTTCGCCGACAGCTTCTAGAACCTTTCGCGCCAAAGGATCGCTCGCCAGCCTGAGCCGCTCTTCCAGCGGGTCCGCCCCCGCCGCCTCGATGAGCTCTTCCAAACCAAGGTTATAGAAAAACCCGTTGGTTGACGCCCCGACAGAGCGCCACGAGCTGACCGGCGCCAGCGGATCCGCGCGATACCCCGTCACCCGATGATGCGGGATCGCAAAGGGCTGCTCAAATGCCCCCGCCACAATCTGGCTGTCCGGCGCCGGAACGCCCAAGCCCTGCCGCCCCATCTGGCTCACAATCACACTCGGCATCGCGATGGAGAGATCATAGGCCTGCACGCGGCCGTCCTTCACCGTGCCGCGCATCTTCGCTGCCGCAATCTGGCGGGTGTAATCATGCGCCATATCGGTTTCACGACTATAGGTGAGCTTCACGGGCACACTGCGCATCTGCACAGCCACTTCTGCCGCCTGCCGCACCACATCGTCCTCAAGACGGTGGCCAAAACTGCCCCCCATCATGAGCACATGCACATGCACAGCGTCGGCATCTACGCCCGCAATCTTCGCCACAATCGCCTGCACAAATCGCGGAATCTGCGTCCCCGTCCAGACATCCACACGCCCCTCACCCACAAGCACAGTCGCGCTCACAGGCTCCAACGGCGCATGCGCCAGATAGGGCGCGCGGTAGTCCGCTGTCACAGCCTCGCCTTCAACCATCGCCGTGTCTACATCGCCATCGTCTCGCACACGGCTGTCCTGATGGCTCGGCACAAAACTTGCGTCAAGCGCCGCCCAATGCTCATCCATGCTCTGCGGCATCGGCGAAGCGCTCCATTGAGCTTCCACAGTCTCTGCCGCCTGAAACGCACGCCAAGTGTTGTCCGCGACAACGGCCACACCACCGCTCACTTCATAAGCTCCGCTCACGCCACGCATCTCAAGCGCCGCGCTCGCGTCATAGCTCACAAGCTCCCCACCCTGCGCAGGCGCAAGCTTCACAGCGGCATGCACCATGTCCTCGGTCTCAAAGTCGATCCCATACGCCTGCGTGCCTGTCGATTTCGCCAGAATATCCACCCGCTGCATCGGCTTGCCCAAATAACGCCATTCGCTCGGATCGCGCAGCGCCACATCCTGTACAGGCACCATACCCGCCACCGCCTCGGCCAGCTCTTCATAGCGGACCGCGCTCCCATCGGGCGCAATCACTTGCCCCGCCTCGGTGCGCAATTCGCCCACAGCCACACCAAGCCGCTCAGCCGCCGCCAGCTTCAGAGTCTCACGCGCGCTGGCCCCCGCCGCCCGCAACTTTATAAAGCCATCGGGCACAGTGGTTGACCCGCCAGTAATTTGCAGGCCGACAAACTTAATCACCGAGCCAAAAACACCCGTTAAAGCGTCTTGCACAAAGCCCTCTTCAGGCGCGTTAAACTCGGCTGCCTCAGCTGCGAGCGCAGTGTTCCAATACGCGCGATCAGGTGGACCTGGATCGATCTTCACAGCTTCAAGTGTTACATCCAGTTCCTCGGCAATCAGGGCCGCCTGCACATGATAAGCGCCCTGCCCTTTGTCCGCCCGCGGCGTGATCAAAGTTACGCCAGAGGCGTCGATCTTCACATAAGGCGTCAGCGCCGCCTCTCCCTCGCCCAGCCGCTTGAGCAGCGGGTTGGCGTAAGGCGTCTTCGCACGCCAGACCCCAAAGGCCACACCCCCCAAAACAGCCGCAGACCCGATCAGAAAAGAGCGCCGCGCAATTGTTTTCACCTTGCCCATATCTCAGCCCTCCGCCAGCGTCTTGGCCGCTGTCTTCACAGCCACCCTGATGCGTGGATATGTCCCACAGCGGCAGAGGTTCCCGCTCATCGCCGCGTCAATCTCGGCGTCACTGGGCGCAGCCACCTCGGCCAGTAAAGCCGCCGCCTGCATCATCTGCCCAGACTGACAATAGCCACATTGCGCCACTTGATGCGCTTCCCAAGCCGCCTGCACCGCATGCATCGCCTCAGGGCTGCCCAGCCCGTTGATTGTCGTGACCTCGCCCCAGACGTCCTCGGCAGCCACCTGACAAGAGCGCACAGCCTCACCGTCAATATGAACCGTACATGCACCACAAGCCGCAATCCCACAGCCGTATTTCACACCCTTAATGTTGAGCTCGTCGCGCAAAACCCACAGCAAGGGCATCTCGCCCTCAACATCAAGCTCATGGGTCTTTCCGTCCACCGTCAGCTGCATAGCAGTCTCCTCGCGCGCACCACGTTTGCCTTACTACGCCAGATTAGCCGCGAAAGGACAAAACAAGGCAGCGCTGCCGTCGCGTCACAGGCCAAACATCCCAGTTCCTCTCTCCAGAAATATCCCAGGGGATCTGGGGGACTGGTCCCCCAGACGGTCGGATTTTGCGAAGCAAAATTCGAAAAGAGAGTCCCTTACTCCGCGATCTCTTTCATCACCGCAAGAAACTGGCTCACATCCTGCACAGAGTTATAATGGCACAAAGACACCCGCACACAGCCGTCCAGCCCAAGCGGCGTCAGGATATTTCCCGAATAGTGGTCTGCCTTGCGCAGATGCGTCCTGATCCCCGCCGCGTTCAAACGCTCGACAACCTCGACTGACGGAAGCCCATCGACAACAAGCGAAACAAGCCCCTCGCGCGCATCGTTATCCGCCCCGCCAAGGATCGTCACACGCTCCATTTCGCGCAGGCCCGCAAGGTTGCCGACCCCGTCAATCATCGCATCAGTCAGCGCCTTTTCCTGCCCGTGAATGGCCTCGCCCGCCGCGATGATCCGCTCACGGCGGTCGCTCTTGCCCGAAACCTCGCCACCCAACCACTCCAGATAGCCGCAGACATCCGAAAGCGTCGCGTATGCGCCCGTGTCCCGCGTGCCCATCTCCCAGTTGAGCTCAGGTCCACCGTCGAGCGCATTATGTGCCACACGTTCCAACGCCACAGACATCCACGCCAGCCCGAAGCCATGACGGGAGAACATCTTGTAAGGGCTGATCACATAGCCATCGACATCATAAGCCGCGAGATCAATTGCGCCGTGTGCTGCATGCTGGATACCGTCAACAATGATCAAACAGTCAGGCGCCTTGGCGCGAATAGCGCGGCTGACAGCGCCCACATCCACGCCCATCCCCGTGACAGGCGAGGTATGCACGATCGTCGCCACAACAGTGTCTTCAGTGACAGCCTCTGCGTAAGCGGCGGCCTCAATCGTGCCTGCCGCATCGTCATGAGCGATCACAACATGATGCAGCTCCGCCTCCCCCGCCCAGCGCGCAGCCGCCGAGCGGCTCGCCGGATGCTCAAGAGACGAGCTGAGAACCTGCCCCTGCCCCTTGCGGGCAAGACAAGCATTCATAATGAGACGAAACAAAAGCTCCGTGCCGCTCTCGCCCACAAAAAACTGTCCCTGCGGCGCGTTCATCATCAAGGCCATATCCGCCTTGGCGCGGTCAATAATCTCGACAAGGGCACGGCTCGCCCCGTTCGCGCGGCCTTGGTTGTCAGGAATGGCTGCAAACTTTGCGCTGGTCTCCACCACAGAGTTGAGCGTCAAAGCGCCACCCGCATTCTCAAAGAAAACCCGACGCCCCTCAAAAGGACAACTGTCCACATGAGCAAACCGCCCGCGCACCGCACCCATCACCGCGTCTGAAAATCCGTTCTGCATCTCGCACTCCTTTGGCTTGTGCTATCAAAAGCCCAAACCAAAGAGAAAGGAAAGCCCCCCGCGTCACCGCGAAGGGCCTTTGTCTTGTCAGGCAGGTGTCAGCCCGCCTCGCTGTGCATCTCAGAGGTTCGGGTAAAGCGGGAACTTCTTCAGCATTTCGGCCACTTCACCGCGCACTTTGGCTTCTACAGCCTCGTTGCCCTCTGGGCCGTTTGCGGCCAATCCATCAACCACTTCCACAATCCAGTCCGCGATCTGGCGGAACTCGGCCTCGCCGAAGCCGCGTGTCGTGCCTGCAGGTGTGCCGAGGCGAATACCTGATGTCACCATCGGCTTTTCTGGGTCAAACGGGATACCGTTCTTGTTTGTGGTGATATGCGCACGGCCCAGAGCCGCATCGGTGATATTACCCGTTACTTTCTTGGGACGCAGGTCCACAAGCATCACATGCGTGTCTGTGCCACCCGTCACAATATCCAGACCGCCTTTGATAAGCTGGTCTGACAGCGCGACAGCATTGGCACGCACCTGCTTCATGTAGTCTTTAAATTCGGGGCGCAGTGCTTCGCCAAAAGCCACAGCCTTGGCTGCGATGACGTGCATCAGCGGGCCACCCTGAATCCCCGGGAAGATCGCCGAGTTGAACTTCTTGGCCAAGGCCTCGTCGTTCGTCAGGATCATGCCACCGCGTGGGCCGCGGAGCGTCTTGTGAGTTGTGGTTGTTGCCACATGCGCATGTGGGAAAGGCGATGGGTGCTCGCCCGCCGCAACGAGCCCTGCAAAATGCGCCATGTCCACGTGGAGGTATGCGCCTACAGAGTCAGCAATCTCGCGGAATTTTGCAAAGTCGATGACCCGTGGAACAGCCGAGCCGCCCGCGATGATCAGCTTGGGCTGATGCTCTTTGGCCAACGCCGCAACCTGATCATAATCAATCAGATTGTCGCTCTCGCGTACGCCATAATGAACAGCGTTAAACCACTTGCCCGACTGGTTCGGCTTTGCGCCGTGTGTCAGGTGGCCACCAGACGCCAGATCCATCCCGAGGATCGTATCTCCAGGCTGCAACAGAGCCGTGAAAACACCTTGGTTGGCCTGTGAGCCAGAGTTTGGCTGAACGTTGGCAAAGCCGCAGTCAAAAAGCTGGCAAGCGCGCTCGATGGCGAGCGTTTCAGCCACGTCTACATACTGACAGCCGCCATAATAGCGACGGCCTGGATAACCTTCGGCGTATTTGTTGGTCAGAACTGTGCCCTGCGCTTCCATCACAGCAGCCGAAACAATATTCTCGCTTGCGATCAGCTCGATCTCGTCGCGCTGGCGGCCAAGTTCGCTTTCGACTGTGCCCCAGAGCTCAGGGTCGCGTGAGGCCAGCGCCTCAGTGAAGAAACCTTTATCAGACATGGTGCTTCCTTATGAAATAACGTTCGATTCCTGCGTTTCCTATTGGAAACTTTTGCAAAAAGGAACACCAATTGCGACCAATACCAACACCAGTACGCCAAAACCTTAGGCCTGCGGTGGACAAGCCGTTTTTATAGGGTAATCTTGCCGCCTATAGGAAACGAGGACGCGCCCAATATGGCCCTGAAAATTGCATTCACCGCCTCCGAGGCACCCTTGGCCCAAACGGCGCGCGCCGCCCTCATCAGTCGCTATGGCGAAGCCTCTGAGGCAGAAGCAGATATCATTGTCGCGCTCGGCGGCGACGGCTTCATGCTCCAGACCCTGCATCGGACACAAGCACTCCCCGCGCCGGTCTACGGAATGAACCGTGGAACCGTTGGCTTCCTGATGAATGAATATAACGAAGCAGACCTGATGGCGCGGCTCGAAGCCGCCGCTGAAACCACAATCAACCCGCTCGCCATGACTGCCACCAGCACAGACGGAACGGTGCATGAAGCATTGGCAATCAACGAAGTCTCCGTGCTGCGGATGGGCCCACAGGCCGCGAAGCTGAAAATCACAGTTGATGGTCGCCTGCGCATGGAAGAGCTCGTGTGTGATGGCGCACTTGTCGCAACGCCCGCAGGCTCAACTGCGTACAATTACTCTGCCCACGGCCCGATCCTGCCGATTGGCTCTGATGTTCTCGCCCTCACAGCTATCGCGCCGTTCCGCCCACGGCGCTGGCGCGGCGCGCTCCTGCCCAAATCTGCGATGGTCGAGATTGAAGTCTCCGAGCCCGAGAAACGCCCTGTCATGGCCGATGCCGACAGCAACTCGTTTCTCAATGTCGCGACTGTTCAGATCCGCTCGGAGCCAAACATCACACACCACATTCTGTTTGATCCGGAGCACGGCCTCGAAGAACGCCTGATCCGCGAGCAATTCGTTTAAATCAGAGGACTCAACGAGTTTGGCCGCCGCTTGGGCCGCCTGCAGTCCGCTTTTTAGACGCTCACGCTTTCTTGTCGCGTGCGGCCTTTTCCTCGCGGGTCAGTTTGTTATTCCACTGGTTGTTGCTCAGGCCAAGCTCAGGGTTTGCAGGCTTGGTCTTGCCCACCTTCACTTCGCCACCCTTTTTCAGAAATTCCTGAATAAGCGCATCATCCGTGGTTTCTTTTGGCACATGTTTCATGAAACAGAGCCTAGGCCGCCCTCAAGCGTATTGCAACAGCACAGCCGCCTTTCGCTTTGCGCGCCCGCTGTTTCGTTTGGCCCATAACAGCCTCCCCAAAGGATAGGCACGTCACAAGCGCTTAGCCCTCGTCCAAAAGCGCGCGCGCCACATCCTCGCGGATTTCCAACCGCTCGATCATCAGCTTGGCGATCCGCTCGATATCCGCGCCCTTGGCCCCCGCCACAATCGCCACATTGCGCGCATGAAGTCCCATGTGCCCGCGCTGGATCCCCTCGCCAGCCAAAGCGCGCAGCGCCGAGAAGTTCTGAATAAGACCCACAGCCGCAGTGATGCGCCCAAGCCGCTCCCCCCGCGTGATTCCCATGATCTTGAGCGCTTTTTGCGCAGTCGGATGTGCGCGCGTGGCTCCGCCGACGATCCCGACAGCCATCGGTAGCTCAATCTCTCCCCAAAGATCGCCGTCCTCCGTCACACCATAGCGACTCAACGGCCCATAGCCGCCAGCATTGCCCTTCGTCGCAGCAAAGGCATGCGCACCAGCCTCTAAAGCGCGGGTGTCATTGCCCGTCGCCAGCGCCACAGCCGAAATCCCGTTCATAATCCCTTTGTTGTGGGTCGCCGCGCGGTAAGGGTCGTGCGCCGCAAATTCATAAGCCGACACAATCCCGCGGACCATATCCGCGCCGATCTCTTCGGCGCGCCAAACAGCCCTCGCGCGCACAAGTCGCCGATCGGCCAAGTTGCTCAAGATACGCAATCCCACTTTGCCGCCCGTCCAGCCCTCCAGCTTTGGCGCCAGCGCTTCCGCCATCGTGTTCACAGCATTCGCGCCCATCGCGTCGCGCACATCGACAATCAAATGCACAACCAAGAAGGGGCCACAAATGCGCACCTCAAGGTCCCGAAAGCCCCCGCCCAGCTTCACAAGCATCGGATCACACGCATCACAAAGCTTGCCGATCTCGCCCGCGAGGCTCTCCACTTGAGCCTTCGCCGCCGCCAAATCTGCAAGCCCCGTGATCTGCACCTGCGCAATCATGCAGGGGTCGTCCGCCTCGGTGAAAACACCGCCCAGTTCACGGCAAGCCCGCGCGCCATTGCTCACCGCAGCAATAACAGAGCTCTCCTCCGTCGCCATCGCAACAAGCACATCTTGGCCATCCACAGTCAGGTTGGTCGCGACCCCAAGCGGTACAGCGACAGCCCCGATCACATTCTCCGAAAGATTGTCGGCCAGCTCTGCGAGCGGCCCCGCCTCAAGCGCAAGCTCAGCGGCCTCACGCTCACTCAAGAGCCCTAGCTCAACAAGCTTTTCCAGCCGCCCCGCACGGCTCAAATTGTGAAATCCTGCTATCCTTGACGATATCATCAAAGCCTCCCAACCCTGTTGCAACAGAGCTTAGCGACACCATCTCAAAAGAAAAGGCCCGCCAGAGCAGGCGGGCCTCATTTGCAGTGATGCTCAGAGCTTACTTCGCAAAGCCGATGCCTTGCAGCGCAACCTTGATCTCATCCAGAATGGCTGGGTCATCAATCGTCGCTGGCATCTTGAACTCCTTGCCATCAGCGATCGACACCATCGTCGCGCGCACAATTTTGCCCGAGCGTGTCTTGGGCAAACGCTCAACAACGCAAGCCAGCTTGAACGCCGCCACAGGCCCAATCTTCTCGCGCACCAGCGTCACACATTCCTTGACGATTTCCTCATGCGGACGGTTCACACCATTGGACAGGCAGACAAATCCGACAGGCAACTGCCCCTTGAGCTCGTCACTCACACCAATCACCGCGCATTCCGCCACATCTGGGTGAGAGGCGAGCACTTCTTCCATCCCGCCTGTGCTCAGACGGTGGCCCGCCACGTTGATCACATC
>NZ_JAQWYD010000007.1:0-41816 GCF_029254145.1 Lentibacter sp. | reverse complement strand
CACCACAACAAAATCGAGCCCCCACGCTGCACGCAAGCCGGCAAGCCTCTCGCTCACAGCCCGCCGCCCTGAGCGGCCCATAACATCTCCAAGAAATAGTATTTTCATGCAAAACCCATAGGCCGCAGGGCCGCCTTATGCAATCACGTATCGTGCCGCATAATACACTGGAAAGGCTACAGAGCGCGCCATGAAGCACACTTTATGGATCTCATGGTGTACGGCCTCAGCGCGCGCAAGATCCGTGCCCTCTGCTACGGTGATCCGCGGGCGCAGCTGAGCGCTCACAAAGCGCCCCGCTCCACTTGGCTCGCTTTCCCCGTGTCCGACAGGATCGTCCTCATATCCGAGCACAACAACTCCTGCATCATGCGCCAGATGCAAATACCAAAGCATATGACAGGCCGAAAGCGCCGCAATCAGCATATCCTCGGGATTGTGCAGCTGCGGGTTCCCACCCAGAAGTGGGTCATTCGAACATTTAATTACAGTTTTACCAGGTGTGCGCACCTCCCATGTGCGCGCATACCCCTGATAGCGAGCATTACCTGTGCCTTGATTGCCCGTCCAAACCACTTTGGCGTCAAAATCATGTGTCACGTTCATGCTTAACTCCCTTACATCCACAAAAATGTCTCTTCAGACAAAAGCCCAAAGTCCTTGCGTAGGTTGGGGGACGGGAGAGTACGGCGGAGAACGGGTCTCACACCGTTATAATCCCGCGCTCCGTCACAATCATATCGAGCGGTTGGTCAGTCGCCTCAAGCGGCAAGTTTTCAGCTTCTTGCGCGGCAAAAGCAAAGCCGATGGCCAGCGTCGCCCGCTTTGTACGCAAGCCTTCCAAGCTACGATCATAAAACCCGCCACCATAGCCGAGCCGGCCACCGCTTCGATCAAAAGCGACCAGCGGCACAATCAGAATTTCTGGCTCAAAATATTGAAGCGTCGCGGGGACCATTGCCTTGAATGGTCCTTCCACCAAATCACAGTCAGGCTCCCAACGCGCAAACTTGAGCGCCTGCCCAGCGCCCTGAATAACAGGCACACCCACAGGCCCGTGCGCCGCGGACTCTTCCATCGCAGCGAGCGGATCAATCTCGGTTCTTATTGGCATATAGCCCGCAAGCGCGACGCCGCGATGCCCTGCCAAAATCTCGGAGAGATAACCCGCCTGCGCCTTACAGGCCATTTCAAACGCGACCTTGCGCCGTGCAAAAGCCGCCTTTCGCGCCGCCGCTTTGGCTTCTGTCAAATCCATCATACCAAGACCAACGCTGCCAACCCAAGGAAGGCAAAAAAACCAACAATATCTGTTACGGTGGTCACAAAAGCCCCCGAGGCCAATGCAGGATCAACTCCTGCCTTCTCCAAGGCCACAGGAATAACCGTCCCAGCAAACCCTGCCACAACCAGATTGATCACCATCGCAGAAGCAATGACCAAGCCTAGAGTCGCCGAGGAGAACCACAACAGACACACAGCCCCCATCACCAGCGCAAAAATCGCACCGTTCACCGCGCCCACCAGGACTTCACGACGGATCACCCGCCAGACGTTAGAGCCAGTAAGGTCTTTCGTCGCAATCGCGCGCACCGCAACAGTAAGGCTCTGGGTTCCCGCATTCCCACCCATCGAAGCCACAATCGGCATCAAGACCGCCAGCGCCACGAAATCACTGATCACACCTTCAAACTGGGCAATCACAAGGCTCGCCAGAACCGCCGTCACAAGGTTTACAGCCAGCCATGGAAAGCGCCGCTTGGTTGTGCTGATCACACGATCGGTCAGACTGCCCTCACCAACACCCGCAAGACGCAGAATGTCTTCCTCATGTTCTTCATCCAAAACAACCATGGCGTCATCAATGGTAATCACTCCAACGAGCCGCCCCTCATCATCCACAACGGGCGCTGAAATTAAGTGATATTGGTTGAACGCATAGGCCACATCGCCCTCGTCCTGATCGACTGGGATAATCTGGAAAACCTCTTCGGTGAGATCGCTCAAAGGCTGCTTGCGTGGCGCGCCCATAATACGCCCAAGTGTGACATTACCCACAGGGTGCATTCGCGGATCAACCAGAACGACATGATAAAACTGCTCTGGCAAGTCTTCGGATGAGCGCATGAAATCAATCACATCACCCACACACCAATGCTCAGGCGCGGCAACAACCTCGCGCTGCATCATCCGGCCCGCAGAGTCTTCAGGATAGCTTAGTGCTTGACGCGCAACCATCGCATCCGCGTCATCAAGCGCATTAAAAATTGCATCTTGCTGCAGCTGTTCCAGGTCTTCCAAAAGGTCAACGACGTCATCGGATTCCAACTCCCGAACCGCCTCGGCCAGAACCTCAGGGCGCAGTGCAGAAATCACATCTTCGCGGATACTTTCGTCGAGCTCCGACAGAATCTCGCCATCAAACTCTACACCATAAAGCTCAATCAGCGCATATCGGTCTGCCGAACTGATCTGTTCAAGCAAGTCAGCAATGTCGGCCGCATGCATCGGCTCCATGAGCGAAATCAGCTCATCGCGGGCACCAGCCTCCACAGCCTCCAGAACAGCTCCAACATCACGGCGACTTAGCTCGTAAACTTCGTCTTCGGACTCAAATGTATCTGTCTCGTATTCGCTCAAATCAGCCCCCGTTTTCTTGCCCTTAACCTAAGCGCAAGCTATCAAAGGAGCAATCGGCGAATTGAGTTTTCAGCAGGTTCCGCGCTTGGCCGCCAGCATCAAACCCAGTTGTTGTTTGGCCCACGGACCACGGCAATATCGCGCGCCTTTGGTTTAAGCATATTCTTACGGTGCCCTGGCGAGTTGGCCCAAGCCTGCATAACCTCAGCAGAGCTTTCCTGACCAGCCGCAACATTTTCGGCCACCGTACAAAATTTGTAGCCCGCCCGCTTAGCACGCTTAGCAGGGGTCGATACGTTTGAACCCGTGTGGGTAAACACGCCGCGCCGCGCTATGTCACTTGCGTGTAGGTCTGCCGCTTTTTCCAGCTGCGGGCTCACATTCAAAGCATGCAATCCATTTTCAGCGCGAAGCTTATTTACCATGGACACGACGTCTCGCATGGGTTCCGCCTGTAAAAGCCCTGCTGGGGCCAAACAAAAGATTCCACACAAAAATACCTGTTTTAGACTCATACCACATCCTCTCACGCCAAACCTTAACTCATCAATTTTTGCGCCAACTTATTCTGTCGCGCGATAGCGCCGCCAAGGTCAAGATGCTTCATATGTCCATCCTGCACGATATGCCTACCCTCGACAAACAAATCTTTGACTCGCGTTGGCCCTGCAAGCAAAAGCGCCGCCGCATCCCAGCTGCCTGCGCTTTCAATGCCGCGTGTGTCCCAGAGCGCGATGTCAGCGCGCTTGCCCACAGCAATTTGGCCACAGTCCCTGCGTCCAAGCACTTCGGCGCCTCCACGTGTCGCAATTTCAAGCGCCTCTCTCGCGCTCATCGCATCGGCGCCAAAAGCAACCCTCTGTAAGAGCATCCCTTGCCGCGCCTCGGCCATCATCTGCCCAGTATCGTTGCTCGCAGAGCCATCTACACCAAGACCAACTTTCACATTCGCGTGTCGCATCGCCCGCACAGGTGCGATGCCCGATCCAAGACGGCAGTTCGAACAGGGACAATGAGCGACACCCGTTCCTGAGCGTGCGAACAGATCAATCTCTTGCCCATCAAGCTTGACGCAATGCGCATGCCAAACATCAGGCCCTGTCCATCCCAGATCTTCCGCATACTGCCCGGGGCGGCAACCAAATTTCTCAAGGCTATAAGCGACGTCTTCGTCGTTCTCTGCCAAATGCGTGTGCAGCATCACGCCTTTATCACGGGCCAAAATAGCGGCATCCCGCATCAGATCTCTGCTCACAGAAAACGGCGAGCAGGGCGCAACCCCGACCCTGACCATCGCGCCTTCGCGAGAATCGTGGTGCGCGTCAATCACGCGAATACAATCTTCAAGGATATCTGCTTCGCGCTCTACCAAACTATCAGGCGGCAATCCGCCGTCACTCTCACCAATACTCATAGCGCCCCGCGTAGGATGAAACCTGAGACCAACTTCCGCCGCGGCCGCAATCGTGTCGTCAAGCCGTGATCCGTTCGGATAAAGATAAAGATGGTCCGAGCTCATGGTGCAGCCGGTCAGCGCCAACTCCGCCAACCCTACTTGCGCACTTATAAACATCTCCTCTGGACCAAATTTGGCCCAGATCGGATAAAGTGTCTGAAGCCAACCAAACAAGAGCGCATCCTGCCCACCAGGAACAGCTCGGGTGAGACTTTGATACAGATGATGATGCGTATTCACGAGCCCTGGCGTAACCACGCAGCCCGCTGCCTCAAGTACCGCACCAGAGGTGGCTAACCCGTACCCCACGGCAGCAATCGCACCCTCACGGAGCAAAATATCCGCCCCTTGGAGCTCCTCGCGCCTGTCGTTCATTGTCAGGATATGGTCCGCGCCGCGGATGAGTGTTTCGCGCATGAGAGCTCCTCGCTTCAAACGCCCCCTCATCTCGAAAAACAGGTTGCGCTGGAAAAGGGCCGAGAAGCGCGTGTGTTTAGGCTAACGCCAATCTCAGCTCAAGAAAAGCGTGAGAGGATATCAAGTGCTGCTTTGTGCTGTTCTTCTCCCGCCGCCGCCAAGACCCGCCCGCCGTCATGGGCCTTGTCGCCCTTCCAGTCTGTGACAATGCCACCAGCGGCTTCAATGAGCGCGATGGGCGCACAGATGTCATAGTTAGAAAGCCCCGCTTCGATCACTAGATCAATCTGCCCCGCCGCCAAAAGCGCATAAGCATAACAATCTATGCCAAAGCGCGTGAGCTTCACATGCTGGGCAACCGCCTCAAAGCCTGCGCGCTCCGCCATGGTTCCGACTTCGGGAAAGGTCGTAAACAAAATCGCCTCGCTCAGCGCACGACTGCCGCGGACGCGCAAGGAGGAGTCACCCATCGGCCCAGTCATTTCTGCCGTGCCGAACCCGCCCCAAAAGCGCTCGCCCACATAAGGCTGATCAATCATGCCAAATATCGGGCCACCCGCGTCGCAAACCGAGATCAATACTCCCCAAGTCGGCGTGCCCGCCAGAAACCCGCGCGTTCCGTCTATTGGATCGAGAACCCATGTCAGACCGCTTCGCCCCGCGCAGACACCGAACTCTTCACCAATAATTGCATCATCAGGGCGCTGTTCTGCCAAAACAGAACGCATCACTTGCTCCGCAGCCTTGTCCGCCGCTGTAACGGGATCGAATCCTTCGCTGAGTTTATTTTCCGCGCTCAATCCAGCCGAGCGGAAATAAGGCAGCACGACACCCCGCGCAGCCTCGGCCAGCGCGTGTGCTGTGCGTGTGATCTCTTGAAAATCATGCTGTGTCATGGGCGTCTCCTCGGGGTGTCTATGCCGCAGGAGCACTCATGGGCACAAGCCCCGCCATCAGAGCTGCGATGGCTCAGGCCACATCACTCAAGACACGTGCCAGATCAAACAAGCGTTTGCGCTGGTTCTCGGGGATAGAGTAGTAAGAGCGGATCAACTCCATTGCCTCTTTGTCGCCCATCAGGTCCGATGGCATACGCTCTTCCTTCGCGACCGCTGCCTGATCGACATCCAGTCCTTCAAAGAAAAACGACACAGGCACATCCAACACTTCGGAAATGTCCCAAAGTCGAGATGCACTGACGCGGTTTGCACCCGTCTCATACTTTTGAATCTGTTGAAATTTAATGCCGACTTTTTCGGCCAATTGCTGTTGTGTCATGCCAACAAGCCAGCGTCGGTGACGCACTCGCTTACCTACATGAACGTCCACTGGGTGAGCCATATTCTACTCCTAAATTCACACTCGCACACTTAGAACGCGTCCAATCTCCTGGATCGTTCGACCGGTCAACCCCACACGGCTCAGCGAGAGATACTCTCTTACGCCGCGAAAACAAACAATAATCTGTGAGCACCGGTATGCACATGTAAGAAAGACTACCGCATAAAGCTAAACAAAATCTTACGCACACGCATTACGCGTTTTTGATCCGCCTTTGTCAAGTAGGGGGCCTTTTGCCCTGCGCATCTCTGCCTATTGCGCGGAAGCTCGAGCCAGACATACTTTTTGCATGAAAGTCTCTCATAGGAGTAGAAACCCCGCAAAAATCTAGGCAAACTGCGGCTACGATCAAGCCAAAGGACCAAGACCAATGAGCCCAACAACGATGCGCGCCCTGCGCTGCATGACCAAAGGTCAATCACCTGAAATTCAAGAGATTGCACGTCCTGAGCCCGCAAAAGGCGAACTGCGTATCAAGGTGTCGGCCTGCGGATTGAACTTTGCGGACTTGCTCATGGTTCAAGGCACCTATCAAGACACCCCGCCCTATCCTTTTACGATGGGCATGGAAGTCGCCGGCATTGTCGATGCACTGGGGGATGGCGTGAACGGCCCTGCCGTAGGCACTCCTGTAATGGTATTTGGCGGCCAAGGCGGCCTTGCCGAATATGCCTGCTACGACGCCGCGCGCGTAACCCCGTTGCCAGACGGAGCCAATATGAACGAAGCTGCTGCTCTTCAGGTCGCCTATGGCACAAGCCATGTGGCACTTGGCTATAAAGCTGGCCTGAAAGCCGGTGAGACACTGCTGGTGCTTGGTGCAGCAGGTGGCGTCGGCCTCACAGCCGTCGAAATCGGTAAGCTCATGGGCGCAAAAGTAATTGCCTGCGCGCGTGGTGCAGACAAACTTGCCGTGGCAAAAGCTGCTGGAGCGGACCATTTGATCGATGCAGAAACAGACGATATCCGCGAGGCTGTGCGCGCTCTTGGCGGAGCGGATGTTGTTTATGATCCTGTCGGTGGAGATCAATTCAAAGCCGCCATGCGCGCCTGTAACCCAGAAGCCCGGATTTTGACAATCGGGTATGCTTCAGGCGAAGTGCCCCAAATCCCTGCCAATATTCTACTCGTCAAAAACCTTACAGTCATGGGGTTTTACTGGGGTGGTTACCTAGCCTTTAAGCCATCGGTCATCACAGACAGTCTCGCAGAACTGGTCTGCTGGCATGCAGAAAAAAAGATTAAACCTCATGTGAGCAATAGCTTGCCGTTAGAGCAAGCCACGGAAGGTATGGAACTTCTGCGCTCCCGCAAATCTACGGGGAAGGTCGTGATAACCCTTTAGCAGCTCATACTGAAAAAAACGCTCGATTCCTGACTAAATCGCTAACGGTAATGCTTGAAAAAGTGGCCCGCCTCACCGATATTTGCTCTGAGGGCTCTGTGAACAGGCAGGGCCACACAAACGCCTATGCAACCTCGGAGGCTACACATGGCAGAATTTGACACCGTCCATTCCGGCGCACACACACAAGACGCCGCAATTGACCAAGGGCTTCGCGCCCATATGAACAAGGTCTACGGCCTCATGTCGGCCGCACTCCTTGCCACTTTCGCTTTGGCCTACATGGTCGCCCAAAGTCCAGCTGCACAGCAGGTCTTGCTCGTGCCGCCAATCGTTTATGCAGTCATCTTTGGCCCACTGGCCTTCGTTCTGGTCGCCAACTTCGCGTTTGAACGCCTCAGCGTTGCCAGCCTCAACATGATTTTCTGGGCCTATGCCGCGCTCACAGGCGTGTCACTCTCAGTGATCTTCATCATGTTCTCCATGTCCAGCGTGATCATGGGGCTGCTTTACACCGCTGTCGCCTTCCTCGGCCTCAGCCTCACAGGCTACCTTACCAAGCGCAATCTTGGCCCAATTGGCCAAGTCGCCACGATGATGGCGTGGGGTATTGTCGCCATTGCAATGTTCAGCTTCTTCACAGGCGGCATGGGCGCCGCTGGCGCATGGTGGATGAACCTTGCAATCCTTGGCGTCTTCGCCGTTCTCACAGCGACGTCCACGCAGGACATCAAGAATACCTACCTCGGCGCACGCTACCAAGGCGGCCAGGAGGCAGAAATGTTCCTCGAAAAAGCCGCCATCATCGGCGCGCTGCAACTCTACATCAGCTTCATCGCGATGTTCCGCTCGATCATGTTCCTCTTCATGCCGCGCGACTAAGCGAGATGCTTTTGACAAACACAAAGGGCCAGCCACCGCGCTGGCCCTTTCCTTTAGACCCCTTGCCCACTTGCCCACCATTGACAGGGCCTGCCGCATGGCCACTCGCTTTATCGCCGAACTAAGTAGACACGGCTAAATGTGCTTCAGGCGAGGTTTTAAAGGGACTTTCGCGCTGCAAGACCGAATGTGCCAAAAGCAAAGCTCTGACCACTTTAATAAACTGAAATCCGCGCCACAGAAACATCTGCAGTATGGTCGCGCCCGTAAGCGACAACCGCTATGGATTTAACTGCCACAGCGCGCAGCTCTTTGCGCAATAGCCGCCCCTTGGCTTTGAAGCTCGCAAACGGAATACGCACAGTGCTCCACTCTTCATCCGCCTCAAAACGCCCCTGATAGAAGTTCCAAGGCAAAAGAGTACCTCCAGTGCGGATATGGATAAAATACGTCTGCCCATTGCCCCGCACTCTCAGTTCGAGCCCTGCCGCTTCGAAAGATAGCGCTTCAGAGAGCTGCAAGCGCGCCTGTATAAAGCCGCCGTTGTTTTTCGTGCTCACATCGCCAGTAAGGTGTACAAACCCCTGTGAGCCCTCGCGCTCAAGCGCCACAGTGCCCGTTGACACCCCGCCCATCACCTGATCGGAGATAAACTCCCAACGCGCATCGGGTGTACCGCTAAAATCCTCAATCATCTGCTCGCCCCCTGTCGCCGCAGTGCCCGAAACCAAAACGCCGAGCGCCATCACAGCCATAAAATTCTCAAACCTGACCATATAAAGTTCGCTCTCTCCAACCTTGATCGCCTTTTCCCTCGATATTTCTACGGGTCGGGCGACCAGCCCCTACCACCAGCACATGGTATCATGACCCGCTCCTACAGACCTAGGCACGCCCTAGCGCCCAAACAACCACGCAAAGAAAAAGGCCGCCCCTTTCGGAACGGCCCAATCACATCAAAGTCAAAATCAAGACTTACTTGATTTTGCCTTCCTTATATTCAACATGCTTGCGCACAACGGGGTCGTACTTACGAACCGACATTTTCTCTGTCATTGTACGTGCGTTCTTCTTGGTCACATAGAAGTGGCCAGTGCCTGCGGTCGAGTTCAGGCGGATTTTGATCGTGGTTGGCTTCGCCATTGGGCTTCTCCTGCGGCTGAGTCTCGCAAACAAAATGCAGACCCGTGAATTCTCTTGAAGCCTGCCTTTTAAGGATCACCGCGCCCGAGTCAACCGCAAAGCGTGCCTAACGCATAGATTTGCTTTGCATCCCCTAAAAGAAGCCGCGAAAAGGCCCTATGACACGTGCCTCACCTACCCTTCTCGCGCTCTGCGCGATCCTCGCTGCCGCTGTTCTCTGGGGGACCACTGGTACATTGCAGAGCTTTCTACCCGACACCCGTGAGCCCCTCGTAGTCGGTGCGCTGAGGCTCGCTATCGGCGCGTTCTCACTGCTCCTGCTCGCATCCATGACACGCGGGGCGTTCGCCGCTTTGCGTAAGCTGCCAAAAACTCCGCTGTTGGTCGCTGCCCTCGGTATGGCCGTCTACAACCTCCTCTTTTTCGCCGCAGTGGCCCAGGCAGGCGTCGGTCTTGGCACAGCGGTTACAATAGGCTCAGCTCCACTCTGGGTCGCCGCATATGACACTCTACTGCTACGCCGCGGGCCCAGTCGCCGCAAAGCCCTTGGTCAGGCTCTAGCCATTGCAGGCGCCGCCCTCCTCGTACTCGCGGGCACACAAGGAGGTGCCTCTTCTATTGGCCTCCTGCTCGCCGCAGCCGCAGGTCTCAGCTACGCGAGCTACTCGCTCGCCTCCTCCAAAATGGTCGCCGACGCTCCCGCAGCGACCATCGCCGCCAGCACCTTTGCGCTCGCAGCCCTGTTTACGGCCCCTGTTTTCGCGTTTGTCCCGTGGCATTGGGCGCTGACAGGCACGGCTCCAGCCACACTTCTCGCGCTTGGGGTGGGCTCAACAGGTCTCGCCTATGCACTCTACACATGGGGCCTCAAATCCGTGCCCGCCTCCACAGCGGTCACGCTTGCGCTCGCCGAGCCGCTCACTGCATGGGTGCTCGCCCTCGTCGTCGTGGGCGAATCTGCCACGCCACTCAAGCTCGCAGGCGCCGCCTTGCTCTTGGCTGGTCTTTATGTGGTCACAACAGATAAACGCACGGAAGGCCTATAAGCCGGATCTTGTCCAAGCAGGTTGCCCCGCTCTGGATGACCATTCATCTTAAGGCGCTGTTACCAACGCCTCTCTAGCTGCCAACCCGAACCTCAAAGCCAAGACGGCTTATAGCGAGGTTCCTATTCGGCATTGCTCCCAGTGGGGTTTGCCATGCGAGGTCTGTTGCCAGCCCCCCGGTGGGCTCTTACCCCACCGTTTCACCCTTACTTCCTCGTGAGAAAGCGGTCTCTTCTCTGTGGCACTTTCCGTCAGGTTGCCCTGCCCGGGCGTTACCCGGCACCGTTGTCTTGTGGAGTCCGGACTTTCCTCGAGGCGCCCAAAGGCCCCCCGCGGTCACCCAGCCTTCCGCGCCCCTCGCAGATAGAACTCCGCGCCACGCCCGTCAATCGTCCAATCTACACTTTTTCTTTCCCCAAATATCTCTGGGGTGGCTGGGAGAAGCCCACCAAAAGCGAGAGCTTGCAAGCGCATGAGACGATGCCAGAGGCAACGCAACCTTCAAACAAAGACGCGTTTACACGGCCAGCGCGCCGCCAACCCCGACATCAACGCCGCGTCCTCGCAGCTCAATCTCCCAGACGCCCATGGCCGAAAGCGTAAACGAAAGGCCTCAAGAATAAGCGTATCCTCCACATCCCCGACAGGATAGCCAAACCTCTCCGCATCTGCGTAAAACTCCCCGGCCGAGCCCGCATCAGGCCAGACGGACAAGCCTCCCCGCGCCAAGCGCGCCCAGTCAAACCGCGCACCGGGATCACCCTTGCGTCCTGGCGCCATATCCGAATGCCCGATAACCCGCTCGGGAGGGATCGACCAGCGTGCCATAATCTCAGACATCAATAGCTCAAGGCGCGCCAGCTGCGGCTCGGGAAACGGATGATTTCCACGGTTTGCCAGCTCTATTCCGATAGAGTGGGAGTTCACATCCGTGACATCCCCCCACCGCCCTGCGCCCGCGTGCCATGCCCTCATTTCTTCGGGCACAAGTCGCGTAATCTGACCACACTCACTGATCACATAATGCGCAGAAACCTCAGCTTCAGGCGCGCACAGTCGCGCAATCGCCGCTTCGGCGCTCTGCATCGCAGTGTAGTGGATCACAAGCAAATCAGGGCGCGCAGCCTCACGCCGCGCGCCCTGATTTGGCGATATCACATCGCAAATTGTGAGCGTGTTGCTCACTCGCCCGTAACAGCTGCCGCATCCAGCGGCTCTTCCGCTTGCAGCCCTACTGACTTGGCTGCACGAAAAGGTGCAGGATCCCAGGAGCAGGCATAACCGTCACCATCAGGGTCAAGTCCGAGACGGTCGCGCTCAGGCCCGCCCTTCGACAGAAACTCACTCTGCGCCAAGTCAGGTGATGGGTATTTCGCACAGTTGCGCGTGTATTTCGCCTGCAAGTTCAAGCCGACACGGCGATAAATGCCTTGCCCTCGCGGATTTGATGTATTGAGCGCAAACTCAACAATATTCGGTCCACCACGTCCTGTCCGAGTGGGCACAGCCGTCGGAGCCACATCTTGATACTGCGCTTTCAACGCCGCGCGCCGCGCCGCGTCGTCTTCAATACTGCGCTGTTCGCCAACAGCGCCAAAGTCATTTTCATTTGAAATCCCCGCCGCATTGATCACAGCGGGCGCTGGGTTGCTCGGGCTCGCGTTCAGAACCTGCCCGCTGGGACGCGTCGCATCCAAGACCGCGCTGACCTCCGAGGCCACATCACTTTCAGGCGTCCCGAGAATTTCCTCACTCACAGCGTTTGGACCTGGCAAAGCTGTTTGGCTCAGCTGCGCCTCGCGTGCGGCTTCTTTCGCGCTATACTCTTGGTAGCTGCCAAAGCCGACGCCATCGCCAGTGTTTAGCGCGCCGCTATCAAGGATCGCTGGCGCACAGGCGGCGAGAGCCAAACCTGCAAAACTCATCAAAATAGTATTTTTCACAGTCTGTCCTGCCTTTTCAAAGCAACTTTGCAATTGCGCAGCCCCTTACCACCATTTTGCAGGTTTGGCCACAAAACCAGCCGCTTGCTCAAGCGCATAGGCGGTATTCAGCAAGTCACCTTCTTCCCAAGGCCGTCCAATCAGTTGCAAGCCCAAAGGCAAGCCTTGGCTGTCTGTCCCCGCGGGAACAGCGATGCCAGGCAGCCCCGCAAGGTTTACTGTTACAGTGAACACATCATTTAGATACATCGCAATTGGATCCGCCTCGGACATCTCACCCAGACCAAACGCCGCGCTTGGCGTCGCTGGCGTGAGAATAGCATCGACACCCGTGGCAAAAACCTCTTCAAAGTCGCGCTTGATGAGCGTGCGCACTTTGCGGGCGCGATTGTAATAGGCATCATAAAACCCTGCGGACAAAACATAAGTGCCGACCATGACACGGCGTTGCACCTCATGCCCAAAGCCCTCGGCACGCGTTTTTTCATACATCTCTGTGATGCCATCACCTGCGGCAAGCTTGGCGCGGTGGCCATAGCGCACACCGTCATACCGCGCGAGGTTGCTTGAGGCTTCCGCAGGCGCGATCACATAATAGGTTGGCAATGCATATTTCGTGTGTGGCAGGCTGATATCAACAATCTTCGCACCCGCCGCCTTGAGCATCTCCGTGCCCTCAGCCCAGAGCTTCTCGATCTCCTCTGGCATTCCGTCCATGCGGTACTCGCGCGGAATCCCGATGGTCTTGCCGCGGATGTCTCCCGTCAGCATCGCCTCAAAATTCGGCACAGCCAGATCAGCACTTGTGCTGTCCTTGGCGTCATGGCCACACATGGCCTCCAGCATAATCGCTGCGTCGCGCACATCCTTGGTCATCGGCCCAGCCTGATCAAGGCTTGAGGCAAAAGCGACAACACCCCAGCGTGAGACGCGGCCATAGGTCGGCTTGATACCTGTGATGCCAGTAAAGGCCGCCGGCTGACGGATCGAGCCGCCGGTGTCAGTGCCTGTCGCCGCCAAGCAAAGGTCCGCAGCAACAGCTGAGGCAGAGCCACCAGAGGAGCCGCCAGGCGTCAACGCCGCTTCGCTTCCATCCCGCCGCCAAGGGTTCACCGCATTGCCATAAGCGCTCGTCTCGTTTGAAGACCCCATGGCAAACTCGTCCATATTGAGTTTGCCAAGCATAACCGCACCTGCGTCAAAGAGCTGACTGGTTACAGTGCTTTCATATTCAGGCTTAAAGCCCTTCAAAATATTGCTAGCGGCTTGCGAGGGCACGCCTTTGGTGCAGAACAAGTCTTTAATTCCGAGCGGAATGCCACACATATCTGGCGCATCGCCCGCCTTGATCCGAGCATCGGCAGCCGCCGCCTGCGCGCGCGCAATCTCTGGGGTATTATGCACAAACGCATTGAGAGCGCCCGCACTCTCGATCTCGCCGAGACAAGCCTCGGTCAACTCCGCACTGCTCACATCGCCCTTGCGAAGCGCGTCTCGTGCTGCTGCAATCGTAAGTTTGTTCAGATCACCCATTATTCCATCACCTTCGGAACCGCAAAGAATCCCTCACGCGCATCAGGCGCATTCGCCAGCACTTTGGCCTGCTGGCCTCCGTCGCTCACAACGTCGACACGGCGTGGCAAACGCATCGGCGTGACCGAGACCATCGGCTCCACTCCCTCCACATCTACTTCACTCAACTGTTCGATAAAGCCGAGCACCGCGTTGAACTCTTCAGCCAAAGCAGGCAAATCCGCCGCCTCAACTCTGATCCGTGCCAGCTTGGCCACTTTGGCTGCTGTGTCCTTGTCAATCGACATGGGGTCTCTCCGTTTCTGTGTTGCTCTGCCTTTAGCGCGCGGCGCGCCCCGCTTCAACCTCAACTGAAGCCCAAGCACTCGGTTTTCGCAGGCTTTCGCCCCAGTTCTTGCTTTTTCGCCCGATTGCGCCTCAAATTCGCACACGGCGCAGACCTCGACATTTTCAAGCCCTTTCAAGGAGACACATCATGCAAATCCTCTGGCTCGGCCACGGCTCGTTTCGCTACGTCATTGGCGGCAAAGTCCTCTTGGTAGACCCCTGGCTCACAGGCAATCCTATGCTGCCCGCAGGCAAACACGGAGAGGCCATCGAGGGCGCAACCCACATTCTGCTCACCCACGCCCATTTTGACCATGTCGCCGATGTGCTTCCATTGGCCAGACAGCTCAAGATACCCGTTGTCGGCCAGTATGATCTTATGACGCACTGGGAAGCCACTGAAGGCATTGAAACCATCGGCTTTAACAAAGGCGGCACAATAGATCTCGGCAACCTGCGTGTCACAATGGTGCACGCAGTTCACTCGAGCTCATTTGGAACAGACACAGGCCCCAATGTTCCAGGCTCCGAATGCGGTTTTGTCATCGAGGGCGAAGGCCATTCAATCTATCACTCAGGTGACACAGAGGTTATGGCTGACATGCAAATCATCCATGATCTTCATGCACCTGACATTGGCGTGCTTTCGGCGGGCGGCCACTTTACAATGGACATGCGCCGCGTCGCCTATGCCGCCAAAAAATTCTTCAAATTCAAAACACTAATCCCTGGACACTACCGCACCTTCCCGATCTTGGAGCAATCTGCGGACCTCTTAGTTCGCGAGCTTCCCGAAGTCGAAGTGATAGAGCCAGAGGTTCTCGAGCCCATTCGCTTCACGTGATGCCACCCCGCAACTGTACCTTTTCCTCTCCAAAAATATCCTTGAGGGAGCTCGAGGGGCAGACAGCCCTGTCAAAAAATCGGATTACCTGCAGGGCAATTAGATCTGAGGCCTAGCGTTTTCCCGCAAAGAACGCTTCCAGCAAACTCGCGGAGGCTCGTGCGCCAATTCCCTCATAAATTTCAGGAACATGATGACACTGCGCATGGCCAAATATACGGGGTCCCTGCGCCACCCCCCCGCTTTTGGGGTCACCTGCCCCATAGTAAAGCCGCGCCAGACGTGCATTGGAGATCGCTCCCGCACACATCGGGCAAGGCTCAAGCGTCACATAAAGCGCAGCCCCCTCAAGCCGCTCCTGCCCAAGGGCCGCGCAGGCGGCGCGGATCACAAGCATTTCGGCATGGGCCGTCGGGTCATCTAACTCGCGGCAGCGGTTGCCCGCCTGCGCTACAATTGTACCATTCATGACTATACAAGCGCCCACAGGCACTTCGCCACGCGCCCCTGCCGCTTCAGCCTCTCTCAAAGCCACATCCATATGCGTATCAAACACCATATCTCCACATGCCCCATGAAAGCCCTCTTTCGCAAGAGCCGCGAATGCTCTAAGCGGGCCTTATGAGCAACACATCCAAACCAACAGCCCCCTCCTCTTCCACACCTGAAGGGGACCGCATCGCGAAGGTCATCTCCCGAGCAGGCGTCGCCTCTCGCCGCGAAGCTGAGCGGTTGATCGAGCAAGGCCGCGTTTCTGTAAATGGCAAGGTCATCACGAGCCCTGCACTCAATGTGACAAGTGCTGATAAGGTTGTTGTTAATGGCAAGGCTCTCAAAGCCCCGGAGCCGCCCCGTATGTGGCTCTATCACAAGCCCCAAGGCCTCGTGAGCACCAACAGCGATGAACAGGGGCGGACCACAATTTTTGACAAGCTCCCTGAAGAGCTGCCCCGTGTCATGACAGTTGGCAGACTTGATCTCAACTCAGAGGGGCTCTTGCTCCTCACAAACGACGGAGGCGTCAAGCGTCAGCTTGAGTTGCCCTCTACAGGCTGGCTGCGCCGCTACCGCGTGCGCATCAAGGGCCGTCCCACCGAAGAAAGCTTTGAGCCGCTACGCAAGGGCATCACCGTGGATGGCGAAAACTTCCAACCCATGATCGTGACACTTGATCGTCAGCAAGGCGCCAACGCATGGGCCACAATCGGCCTGCGCGAAGGCAAAAACCGCGAAATCCGCCGCGCCATGGAAGCCGTCGGTTTCTCAGTCAACCGCCTGATCCGCGTCTCTTACGGCCCCTTTCAACTTGGCGATCTCAAGCAAGGCGAAGTGCAGGAACTGCGCGCTAAAGTCATCCGCGATCAGCTTGGCTTAGAAATGCCCGATCCAGTGATAGAAAAGCCCACTCGCGGCAAAAAACCGGTCCGCCGCCGTACCCGCTGAGCCAAAACAGACGGGCGAAACTCTGCCTTGAAGCAAATCTTCGCCGTTTCCCCCTAGCGCCTCGCGCATGCGTCCCCTACCTTAAGTCTCAGTAACGATGGGGATTGGTGGGGATTTATGACCGAAACTGGCTTGCAAAAACTGGCCTTTGCACTCTTGGTGCTGCTCATGCTCTATGCTTCCGTCTACGGAGTCGCCTGATGTCAGAGCAATTTGGCGGAAAATATAGCCCAGAAGCAGGCAATGCCGCAGATGGCAACAGCTATCAAGGCGCGCGTCGCTCTCGCGTCGGCGGGAGGGTCAATTTCCTATTCCTCGCTCCCCTGCCGATGATCTGGCAGGCGTTTACTTCTCCTCCGTTGGAAATGTTCCTTTGGCTCGTGGCGCTGGCTGATCTTTTGCTGGCCGCTTGGCTCACCCGCTCAGGCCAACAGGCCCATGAAGCCTACGACGCCCGCAAAATTGCACGTCGTCCCGCCCTACCACGCAAAATCCTTGGCTAAATTCTCACTGGCACAGGCCTCGCTCTCGCGGGTTATGTTGGCTTTGGTGTCCTTGAAGCCGTGCTCTTTGGGGGTCTCGGGCTTGCGCTCCACTTCGCCGCCTTCGGTCCTGATCCACTTGTAAACAAGGGCATGGACGGAGTGGATCAATTCCAGACAGACCGCGTGGCACGTGTTGTCACCCAGGCCGAAGAGCACCTCACAGCCATAACCGCCGCCGCTCACCGCGCCGCCGACCGTCAGGTAAGCTCCCGTGTTGAGCGCTTTCAGCGACAGGTTCGCGAACTGCTGCGCACTGTCGAGGAGGACCCGCGTGATCTCACTGCAGCGCGCAAATTCATGGGCGTTTATTTGAAAGGCGCACGTGACGCGACCGAAAAATTTGCCGATATTTACACCCGCGCCCGCGCCCGCAGCACAGAGGCCAGAAATGACTACCTCGCTCTGCTGAGCGATCTACAAGACAGCTTCTCAGCCAAGAACCGTTCTCTTTTGCTGGATGACCGCAGCGATCTCAATATCGAGATCGAAGTGCTGCGCGACCGTCTCGCCCAAGAGGGCATCCGTTTAGACAAGTCCTAATTTTATCAAGAAAGTGAGGTCCGACATGGCCACAGAAATCCAGAAAAAAGCCCAAGACACACTCGCCCTCGTCGAGGAAGTAAATGCCGTGGTCCTGCCAGAACCTGCTGAGGTAAACGCCATAGTACCCATGAGCGAAGCCAAAGGCGCTCTCGGCAAAGAGATCAAATCCCGCATGGGCGAGCTTGACATGAGCGACACGCAGTCGATCGTCAGCTTCGGCTCCGCTGCGCAGGCCGAGCTCCAGGAAATTTCCCAAGCGATGCTTCAGGGCGTGCGCAACAAGGATGTCGGCCCCGCTGGCGATAGCCTGCGCGGCATCATCACAACAATCCGCGGCTTCTCCGTCAGCGAGCTTGATGTGCGCCGCGAGCGCACATGGTGGGAAAAACTCCTCGGCCGAGCCGCGCCTTTTGCCAAGTTCACAGCAAAGTTCGAGCAAGTCCAAGGCCAGATTGACCGAATCACAGAGAGCCTGCTTGACCACGAGCACACGCTTCTGAAAGACATCAAATCGCTCGACATGCTCTATGAAAAGACACTGGCGTTTTATGACGAGCTCGCGCTTTACATCGCTGCGGGTGAAGAAAAGCTCCGCGTGCTCGACGAAAAAGACATCCCCGCGCTCGAAGCCAAAATCGAGAAAGCGCCCGAGAAAGACAAGGTCATGCGCGCGCAAGAACTGCGCGACCTGCGCGCCGCGCGCGACGATCTGGAGCGCCGCGTGCATGACCTGAAGCTGACGCGTCAGGTCACCATGCAGTCACTCCCGTCAATCCGTTTGGTTCAGGAAAATGACAAATCGCTCGTGACAAAGATCAACTCGACACTGGTCAACACCGTGCCGCTCTGGGAAACACAACTCGCCCAAGCGGTCACAATCCAGCGCTCCGCAGAGGCCGCCGCCGCCGTGCGCGACGCCAATGATCTGACCAACGAGCTGCTAACGGCCAATGCCAAAAACCTACGAGACAGCAACAAGATCATTCGTCAGGAAATGGAGCGTGGTGTCTTTGACATAGAAGCCGTCAAACAGGCCAACGCCGATTTGATCGGAACGATTGAGTAGAGCCTTCATATCACTGACGAGGGCAAAGCCAAACGCGCCTCCGCCGAAGTCGAGCTCAAGAAAATGGAGGCTGAATTGCGCGACACACTTGCCGCCGCAAAAGCGCGCAAAACCGGCACGGGCGATACCGCTGGTACAGCTGTGCCACACTAAGCCGATGGCCCGCGCCCGTCGCCTCTTTGCCCAGACAGGGGCAGCTCTTCTCGGGCTGTCCCTTCTGGTTTGCTGCACCTTTCCCTTGCGCGAAAGCCTCAAACCCCAACTGCGCCCAGCAAGCCTCACACCCACCAAAACCGCGCCAAAGCCCGATGCGCCACAAGCACCCACGGCCAAATCACGCGAGCTTGCCGCTTATTATGAAAAGCTCGAAGAGCACCTGCTCTCCCAAGGCCTTCTACGCCGCGACGGGGGCGGGCCCGACACCAAATTCCGCGCCCTTGATCTCGCGCGCAACTTCGAGGCCATCGCTTTTTATGACGAACATTCAAGCGGCGCGCTTCTGTCCGAGTCTACAGCCGTAAGCCGCTTTCACCCTTGGCGTGGCCCTGTGCATTTCAATGCCCACTTCGGGCCCTCGGTCTCCGCTTCACAACGCATAAACGACAGAGCGACCGTAAATGCATACGCCGCCCGCTTGGCCCGCGACACGGGCCATGAAATCAGCACGACAGACGCCAAAGGCAACTTCCATGTGATATTCGTAAGCCATGATGACGACGACGCTCTGAAAGATATTGTCGCCAGCGTCTGGCCCGACTTCCCAAAATCTCGGTTGCAAACTTTGACAAACCTGCCACGCGACATTTACTGCCTCGTCCACACGAACACACCGTCGGCCGGTGAGGGAAGCGAGCGCGCCCTCGCTATCATCCGCGCCGAACACCCTACCCTCATGCGCCTATCGTGCGTGCACGAAGAGCTCGCCCAAGGCCTTGGGCTTTCCAATGACAGCCCTCTCGCGCGTCCATCAATCTTCAATGACGATGAAGAATTCGCCACCCTCACCAGTCACGACGAGCTTCTGCTCAAAATGCTCTACGACCCGCGCCTCAAAAGCGGCATGAGCCTGCCTGAAGCCCGCCCCACCATCAAACAAATCGCCGCCGAGCTCACTGGCGAAACCAACAGTTAACTTCGTAAAAAGGATCGTCTCCATGGGCATTTTTGATTTTCTGACAGGCGAATTTATTGACGTCATCCACTGGACCGATGACACGCGCGATACAATGGTCTGGCGCTTTCAGCGTGAAGACCACGAGATCAAATACGGCGCCAAGCTCACCGTACGCGAGGGTCAGGCGGCCGTCTTTGTTCACGAAGGCCAGCTGGCAGATGTCTTCACCCCCGGTCTTTACATGCTTGAAACCAACAACATGCAGATCACAACCACGCTCAATCACTGGGACCACGGCTTCAAAAGCCCATTCAAATCTGAGGTCTATTTCGTCAATACAACCCGCTTCTCCGATCTGAAGTGGGGCACAAAAAACCCCATCATCGCGCGAGATCCAGAGTTCGGCCCTGTGCGCCTGCGCGCCTATGGCAGCTACACGATAAAGGTAAGTGATCCCGCCCGTTTTCTAACTGAAATCGTAGGTACCGATGGCGAATTCACGATGGACGAGATCAGCTACCAGATCCGCAACATCATTGTGCAGGAGTTCTCCCACACCATCGCCCGCGCAGGTATCCCAGTGCTCGACATGGCCGCCAACACGCGCGAACTCGGAACGCTTGTGGGCCGTGATATCGCACCAAGGCTCGCGGAATATGGCCTTGAAATGCCCGAGCTTTATATCGAAAATATTTCTCTGCCAGAAGCCGTTGAAGCCGTGCTCGACAAGCGCACCTCGATGGGCGTCGTCGGCGACCTTTCAACCTACATGAACTATCAGGCCGCCGAGAGCCTGACGGCCCAAGGCACGGGAGCCGCCGCGCTTCAGGCTGGTGTCGGCGCAGGCTTGGGCATGCAAATTGCCCACGAAGCTTCTGCGCAAGCAGGTCCGTGGGGCGCACCAGCGCCCAAAGCCCAAATCGCCCCGCCGCCCCCGCCAGTCGAACAGGTCTGGCACATCGCCGAAGCAGGCAAGACAAAAGGCCCCTTCTCGCGTGCTTCCATGGGCCGTATGTCTGCCGACGGAGCACTCACGCGCGACACTCTGGTCTGGACCGCAGGTCTAGACGGCTGGAAAAAGGCCGCAGACGTCACTGCGCTTGCGACCCTCTTCACAGTGCTGCCACCGCCTCCGCCAGAGGGCTGATCGGCTCTTTCTTTTGCTCTAAACATCCGTCTAAAGGCATAGAATATCTTGTCCGAAACCGCGCCCACCAACGTGACCACAAGTCACCGCTTCCCCTGCACGGCCTGTGGAGCAGACTACCGATTTGATCCAGCACAGGACAGGCTCGCCTGCGACCACTGCGGACATACAGAGGAGATCGGTCTCACACGAGGCCCCTCCATCCGCGAACTTGATTTTGAAGACGCACTGCAGGCCAAGCTCCCCGCTCAAGATATTGAGGAAACCCGTGTTTCCCAATGCCCCAACTGCGCCGCTGAGGTGGAGTTTGACGCGCATACTCACGCTGCTGAGTGCCCATTCTGCGCAACCCCAGTCGTCACAGACACGGGCCTGCACCGCCACATCAAGCCCCGAGGTGTGCTCCCATTCGCGCTTGATGAGAAAACCGCGCGCAACGCCATGACAGACTGGCTCGGCAGTCTCTGGTTTGCCCCGAATGGCCTGCAAGATTACGCTCGCAAGGGTCGTGCGATGTCGGGGATCTATGTGCCCTACTGGACCTTTGATGCCGACACCACCTCGCGCTACTCGGGCGAGCGCGGAACGGTCTACTACGACACAATAACAGTTGTCCGCGATGGCAAGCGTGAACGCCAGCAAGTCGCCAAAATTCGCTGGTCCCCTGCACGCGGCCGTGTCGCACGCTTCTTTGACGACGTTTTGGTGCTCGCCTCCCGCTCCCTGCCCAAGCGTTTTACGGATGCGCTTGAGCCTTGGGATCTGGCAGCCCTTGAGCCTTACAAGCCCGAATATCTCGCAGGCTTTCGCGCGGAGGGATACTCTGTCGAGCTTTCCGAAGGCTATGAAGAGGCCCGCGTCATCGACACCTCCGTAAAAGACGTGACCTTCAAGCACATCCTTTTGCCAGTCTGGCTCGCCGCATACAAATACCGCGGTCGCAGCTTCCGCTTTGTTGTCAATGGGCGCACAGGCCGCGTCCAAGGCGAACGTCCCTATTCAGCATGGAAAATCTTCTTTGCGGTTCTACTCGGGCTTATCATCGCAGGAACAGTCGGCTATCTCTACGGGCTTGAGCAAGGAGCCTTATGATGACATCCGCCCTAGAAACCACGCTACACGCGCGCCACTCTTGCCGCGCATATCTACCCAAGCCAGTGGCACCTTCGCTCATTGAGCAGGCCGTGGCCACAGCCGCGCGAGCGCCCTCGTGGTGCAATGCCCAGCCGTGGCAGCTCATTGTCACCCAAGAGGCAGAAACAGCCCGCCTGGGAACAGCTTTACATGCCCATGCCCAAGCGCATGAGATGCAGCCCGATTTACCTTGGCCAGAAAGCTATACGGGCCAGTATAAGACACGCCGCTTTGACTGTGGCATGCAGCTTTACGATGCGGCCTCCATCGCCCGCGAAGACAAGCCAGCAAGAATGACGCAAATGCTCGAAAACTTCCGCTTTTTTGGCGCGCCTCACATGGCACTCATCACGAGCCCGCGAGAACTGGGAGCTTATGGAGCGTTGGATTGCGGCGGCTTCGTTACTGCCTTTTGCGCAGCCCTGACAGAAGCAGGGCTTGGCAGTATTCCACAAGCTGCCCCCGCTGGCTATGCGCCCTTTCTGCGAGACTGGTTTGGTCTACCAAAAGACCGCCTGATACTCTGCACCGTTTCCTTTGGCTACGCTGACACATCTGCGCCAATCAACAGCTTCCGCACCCCCCGCGCTGAGACAAATACCCTCATCGACTGGCGTTAAAAAGCTTAGCTGCGCTCGATCGCAACGAGACCGAGCTTGCGCGCGGCCCAAAGGGAAAGGATGGAGCTATCAAGACCTTCTTTCACTTGAAAGCGGCGGATCGCAGCCCTCGTCGGTCCGTCCATCTGGCCTGACAAAGCCCCGGTATAGAGCCCCCGCGCCTTCAGTGCGCGCTGCAACGTGGCGATAATATCGGGCGTCAGTTTGTCCTGGCATGGCGTCTCGAACCAAAGCTCACGACGTTCTTTTACAATGGCCTGCCGCGTCTCGCGTTTATAAATCGGCTCGCTCACAACTGTACCGTCCGAGGAGACTTCAGCAGGCTGAACTAGAATATCCTGTGTCACCATTTCAATAACCGCTGGCGTCACATCCTTACCCCAGTAAGAGTTCGGATCAGAGCCAGGCGGTGGCGCAGCGAAGCTTTCCACAAGCACAGGCTCGACAGGGCTGATCAGGGTTTGCTCGGCACAAGCCGTAACAGTCAAACCCAAGATCATTGATGTAATCGCCCGTTTCAATCTCGTGCTCGCTCGCATTTTGGCTTTTGGGCAAGATACGCGCAAAAGCGAAGCGCAGCAAAGCCCACATCCAGCCTCGATCACGAAGTTTTTGCCCTGTGACATCCCTGCAGGCCACAATTAGGGCTGGCAGCGGCGCGCGCGCTTTTGTAACAAAGCCAAAGCAATGTTTTTGAGGAGCGCTGAGCAATGGCGAAAATCACCTATATCGAACACAACGGCACAGAACATGTTGTCGAAGTCGCTTCTGGTCTCACCGTCATGGAAGGCGCCCGCGACAACAACATCCCAGGCATCGAAGCCGACTGCGGCGGCGCCTGCGCCTGCTCCACATGCCACGTCTATGTTCACCCTGACTGGGTCGCCAAAATTCCGGGCAAAGACGACATGGAAGAAGACATGCTCGACTTCGCCTTTCAGCCTGATCCCGCACGCTCACGCCTGACCTGCCAGATCAAAGTCAGCGATGACATGGACGGCTTGATTGTCCATATGCCAGAAAAACAGATCTGATTGTGAAAACAGCGCCGCGCCAGAGCAAACACCCCCTGCACCGCCTCTTTCGCGGCGCGTCTCTGGCGATGGCACTCAACTTGGCCTGCTCACTTACAAGCGCGGCTCACGGTCTGATAACATCCGCCAAATTCACCGAGCCAACAACACGCTATGCCCACGGTGTTCTCGGGGATGACGTCGAATATGGTGCAATTGAACTGCATATCCAGGCCTTAGACGGTTCGTCTCAGGCAATCACACTCCGCCTGCCAGAAACCCGCGTGTTCGAAGATCTAGACCCACGCCTGATCGATCTCGATACAGACGGCGCGCCAGAAGTGGTCGTCGTTGAATCCGACGCAGCTCTTGGAGCACGGCTGTCGGTTTATGGCCCTAAAGGCCTGATTGCCGCCACACCCCATATTGGCCAACGCAACCGTTGGCTCGCGCCCATCGGCGCAGCCGACTTTGACGGCGACGGCTTTGTCGAAATTGGCTATATTGATAGACCACATCTCGCCAAAACCCTCCGCCTCTGGCGTTTTAAAGACGGCAAGCTCACTGAAATCGCTACAAAAACCGGCCTAACCAACCACAAAATTGGCTGGGATTTCATAGCAGGCGGTTTGCGCAACTGTGCAGACACCCCCGAAATGATCACCGCTGATGCCAACTGGTCGCGTATCATCGCCACAGCTTACGATGGCACATACCTCAGCGTGCGTGACATTGGCCCCTATGCAGGCCCTCAAAGCCTTACCAAAGCGCTTTCCTGCCCCTAGGCAGCATGACATAAGCTCCCTATGGTAAATCGTTTTCTGGTCCTCCTCGCACTCCTCGCGCTCACCGCCTGCGCTCGGCCGCAGTCGGCCGGCTTTGTCGCACCAGTGCCAGAAGCCAGCCGCGAAACGATATTCATCGCCACCATGCGCACAGAAGGCCAACGCGGCCAAATGTTTGGCGAAAAGCGCTCAACAGTGATGAGCTATGCTGAACTGAATATCTCGATCCCACCCAATCACCAGATTGGCCGCATAGAGCGTAGCCGCGGCCAGATCGATGCGCGCCGACACTTCGCTCCGCTGAGAGCCACTCCCCTCGCAAACAGCGCCAAGCTCAATGAGCGCTTAAAAGCCAGCCGCATATCCGCTGAAGAGCCGCTTCTGATCTTTGTTCATGGCTACAACAACACACTTGAAGATGCAGCCTTCCGCCTTGCCCAAATCCAGCATGACTTTGAGCTCAATAATCCTGCGCTCCTCTTCTCATGGCCCTCCGCGGGCGACCCATTGGGCTATGCCTATGACCGTGACTCTGTCCTCTTTGCGCGCACCGACTTTGCTCGCCTCTTGGAAGCCCTCAACCGCGCAGGCCAACGCCGAGTGATTATACTGGCACACTCAATGGGCAGCTACCTCGTTATGGAATCACTTCGTCAGCTCGCTCTTGAAGGCAAGACGCATAACATCGACGCTCTCGAAGCTGTGGTGCTGATGTCGCCCGATATAGACCCTGATGTCTTTCGCCAACAGGCGGGT
The DNA here is from genome assembly GCF_029254145.1 of Lentibacter sp. GTDB lineage: Bacteria > Pseudomonadota > Alphaproteobacteria > Rhodobacterales > Rhodobacteraceae > Lentibacter. The sequence continues at coordinate 16,733 of NZ_JAQWYD010000007.1, read as the reverse complement.
GAAATCGGCACACTCCCACAACCCTTCATCATCATGACCACCCAGAAAGATCGCGTCCTGAATGTGTCGAGCCTGCTCACAGGGCGTAAAGAGCGCTTGGGGCGCATCCAGAACGCTGAAGAAGTAGATGGGCTAGATGTGAGCGTTATGGATTTCTCCCTCTTTGAAACAGGCGAAAACATGGGCCATATGGTGCCTGTCTCCTCCCCTGCCGCTATCCGCTTTTTGCGCCGCTTCACAAAGGGTGTGGGCTTGGCAGCCAACGAATTCTCACGCTATGTTCTGTTAGGCGAAAGCCGCAAAGACGGCAGACTTTTGAAGTAATAGGAGAACAGTGATGGCAGGCGGATGGGCCAAAGACGGCGCAGTCAGCGAACAGATTGAAGCCTCGATCAACGACGAACTTGCCCGCCTTAAAGCGCGTCGCCAACCTATGGGCGAAAGCCTGACCCATTGCGCAGAGTGCGACGAAGAAATCCCCGAAGCGCGTCGCACAGCCCTCCCAGGCGTTAAGCTCTGCATCGACTGCATGAGCGAGCGTGACGCCACTTCGGCAAAACGCGGCGGCATCAACCGTCGCGGCTCCAAAGACAGTCAGCTTAAGTAAATGGGTTATGCGAGGGCTTCGCCCCCGCACATAGCACGTTTCGCTATTTGCGCACGCCAGATCACGCCTCCATGGCCTCCAGCTCGTCGATAAAGCCTGAGATCATGCTGAGGCCCTTGTCCCAGAAAGTTGGATCTGTCGCATCCAGCCCGAAAGGCGCCAGAAGAGCCGTGTGATGCATAGATCCACCCGCTTTGAGCATGTCAAAATACTTGTCCTGAAACCCTTCGGGGTTTTCTTCATAGACCGCATAAAGCGCGTTCACCAAGCCATCGCCGAAAGCATAGGCATAAACATAAAACGGCGAATGCACGAAATGTGGGATATAAGCCCAGAAATGCTCATAACCGTCCATAAACTCAAAGGCTGGCCCAAGGCTTTCGCCCTGCACAGACATCCAGAGCGCACCGATATCTTCTGGCGTAAGCTCGCCTTCGCGCCGCGCTGCGTGGAGCTTGCACTCAAAGTCATAAAACGCGATCTGGCGCACAACGGTGTTGATCATGTCTTCGACCTTGCCCGCAAGCATCACGCGGCGTTGTGCGTCTGTCTTGGCCTCCGAAAGCATCTTGCGGAAGGTTAGCATCTCGCCAAAGACACTCGCGGTCTCGGCCAGTGTCAGCGGCGTTGAAGAGAGCATCTCACCCTGCTCTGCGGCCAAGACCTGATGCACCCCATGCCCCAGCTCATGTGCCAGCGTCATCACATCGCGCGGTTTGCCGAGATAGTTCAGCATCACGTAAGGGTGCACATCCGTCACGGTCGGGTGTGCAAAGGCCCCAGGAGCCTTACCAGGCTTCACGCCGGCATCAATCCAGCCCTTGGTAAAGAACGGCTCGGCAATCTCGGCCATCCGAGGGTCAAACCCTGCATAAGCGCTCATAACGGTCTCGCGCGCTGCGTCCCAACCAACGATACGTTTGTCTTCCATCGGCAAGGGCGCGTTGCGGTCCCAGACCTGCAGCTTATCGAGACCCAGCCACTTGCGCTTCAGCTCATAGTAGCGGTGGCTCAGCTTGGGGTAGGCCTTAACAACTGCGTCGCGCAGCGCCTCCACAACTTCGGCTTCCACATCATTGGAAAGATGCCGCCCCGTCTGTGCCGTGGGCATTCCACGCCAGCGATCAACGATCTCTTTTTCCTTGGCCTGCGTGTTGTGCACGCGCGCGAAGGTCTTGATATTGCTACCAAAGACATCAGCAAGCTCACGCGCTGCCGACTCACGCGTTTCGCGCGTCTCGTCAGTCAAAAGATTGAGAGTGCCCTCAATGTTCAGCGGCTCACCATCCACTTCAAACTCTAGTCCTGCGATGGTTTCGTCAAACATCCGTTCCCAAGCGTCGCCAACAACGCCCATATCATGGAGGAATTTCTCCAGCTCATCAGAAAGCTGGTATGGCTTCATCGCGCGGACGCGGTCGAACACGGGCTTGTAGCGTGCAAGTTCGGCGCTCTCAGCAAAGAGCCCGTCGAGCACTCCATCATCCAACCGGTTTAGCTCAAGCGTGAAAAAGACAAGCGGCGTGGTGAAATTGGTGATCTTTTCTTGCATATCCGAGAGAAACTTCGCGCGCCCCGCGTCAATCGTGAGCTGGTAATAGCGCAGTCCCGCATACGACATGATACGCCCGGCAATGCCGTTGATCTTTTCGTTGCGCAATACGCAGGCAAGAAAGCCCGCCGCATCAAGCTCCGCAAGCTTGCCTTCGTAGTCTCTCGCAAAGTTAGCGCATTCTTCCTCAAGCCAAGCCAGATCGCAGATCAGTTCGGGCGCATCTTCAGCAGTGTAAAGGTCGCTCAGGTCCCACTCAGGCAGATCGCCAAACTCGTCAGCGCCCCCGCCTACATTTGCATCGCGAACAGGAAAAGGAAGTTGAAACATCTCTGGGCGCCTCTTTGATTATATCTCTCAGAGACATAGAGCGCAGCAAGGGCGATCTCAAGTCACCCTCCGCGTCTCATTCAAAGAAAAACTGCACCATCTCGTCGAGAACCTTACCGCGCATCGCAGGTTTCTCCATCAACACCTCGTGCTCGGCCCCCTCGACCATGCTGAGCGTGCCAGCGCTCCAGCGGCTCATGCGGTCAGTAATCCGAGGCACATCGACAATCCGCTCACACGTGCCAAGCAACGTGATTGTGCGTGTCTTAGGAGAGGGCAGACGGTGCAAGGCCCGCGTCTCGCCCAACGCCTCAGCCAGCCAGCCCAGCGATGGCCCCGCCAGCGTCAGTTCAGGCTGCGCCTCAGCTTGAGCCACCATATAGGCCCACATATCGGGGTCAGTTGTGAGCATATTGTCGTCAAACAGGTCGGCGATGACATATGTCTCAGTTTTCGTGCCAGGCGCGAAGCGCGCGCCATAGCCCAGAGCACTACCCAAATTCGACAGCCCCCACGCCACAGGTCGCATATGCGGGGCCAGATAAATCCCCCACATCGGAGCAGAAAACGCTGCCGCCTTCACGTCAATGCCCTCGTAAAGCGTGCGCAAGCCGATACAGCCGCCCATAGAATGCCCAAGCAGGAAAAACGGCTCTGCGACGCCCTCGGCCTTCGCCGCCGCAACCATAGCCTTTACATCACGCTGATAATCGCTGAACGCCTTGACATGACCGAGCAAAGCAGGCTCTGCCAGTCTGTCGGCCAGCCCCTGCCCCCGCCAATCAATTACAAATGTCGCAAGCCCGCGCGCAGCAAACTCAGCCGCCGTTCGACCGTATTTTTCACAATATTCCGTTCGACCGGGCATCAAGAGCACAGTGCCGCGCGCACCCTCTTTTGGCCAGTGCACCGCCCGCAAGCGCACACCATCATCCGCCTTGAGCCAGAGCGCGTAGCCGCCCTCTGGTCCCTCTGCGATATCTCCAAAAAAGGGGGCTGCGGCGTTCATTTAGCTCAACACCGCGCCGAGCTGCATCGCCATACCCATGTCACCATCGACAGAAAGCTTGCCGCCCATAAAGGCTGCCGTGGCGTTCATATCCCCCGACAGGATCGCCTCAAAGACATCGCGATCCGCCGAAAGCGTCACATCTGCCTCGTCGTCGCCCGCACGAGCGCCCTCGCCGTCAATCACAACAGCGCCTTCGCCATTGATCACAAATTTCGCCGTGCCCGCAGAAAAACCGCCTCCGGCCATCTTTTCGTTCAGGGCCTTTACCGCGCCGTTAATCACATCGCTCATCATTCATTCCTTCACATTGTTGCGACAAGGCTTGCCTCAGCCCTGTCAGTGGTTATCCTGAGCCTACTATGGTCAAGCTCAGAGTCCATCTCAAACCTGCCGTCGCGGCACTTGTCGCCCTGCTCACGCTGGGTCAGCCAAGTTTTGCCGAAAGCCGCGATACCTCCGAGCTGCTCACGGAGTTGCAAAGCGCCAAAGCGCCCGAAGCCCAAAAAATCGCCCGCGATATCGAGATCCGCTGGTCTGCTTCTGGTTCTGCTTCTGCCAACCTATTGTTAAAACGCGGTGAAGACGCACTTGAATCGCGTGAGTTCACCAAAGCGGTCGAGCACTTCACCGCCCTCACAGATCACGCCCCTGGTTTTGCTGAGGGCTGGCACGGCCGCGCACGCGCATTCTTTGGCTTGGGCGAATATGGTCTTGCGCTCGCTGATCTACGCCAAACCCTTGCGCTCAATCCCTCTCACTTCGGGGCAATCTACGGTCTCGCCGCCCTGCTGGAACAGCTCGAAAAGCCCGAAGAGGCGTATGACGCCTACAAGATCCTCTTGAACCTCTACCCCGCACATGAGAAAGCGCTTGAAGGCATCTCCCGTCTTGAGCCTTCCGTAAACGGTGTAAAGCTTTAGTCGCATCTTTCCGTGTCACGCCCCGCCAGACTGGGCCAGCAAAAGAGTTTTCCCGAAATGACCCAGCAAAAGCGCATCACAGCGGTGCTCGGTCCGACCAACACCGGCAAGACGCACTACGCAATCGAACGTATGCTTGGCTACCGTACTGGCGTGATCGGCCTGCCCCTGCGACTGCTGGCCCGTGAGGTTTATGACAAAATCGTGGCCGTGCGTGGCCCTTCCGTTGTCGCGCTGGTCACAGGCGAAGAGCGCATTGTTCCACCGCGTGCCCAATATTGGGTTTGCACAGTTGAGGCGATGCCAGAAGGCATGGCCGCCGACTACCTAGCGATTGACGAAATCCAGCTCTGCGCAGATCCAGAGCGTGGCCATGTCTTCACGGATAGGCTCCTGCGCGCCCGTGGCATAGACGAAACGTTGTTCCTTGGGTCTGATTCCATGCGCGGCATTATCCGTGCTCTTGTCCCCGACGCCGATTTTCTGGGCCGCGAGCGTATGTCCCAGCTTGTCTACGGAGGCTCCAAAAAGATCAGCCGCATGCAAGCACGGTCAGCTATCGTCAGCTTTTCGGTCGAAAACGTTTATGCCATCGCCGAGCTTCTCAAGCGCCAAAAAGGCGGCGCTGCTGTTGTCATGGGCGCGCTTAGCCCCCGCACCCGCAACGCCCAAGTCGAGCTCTACCAAAATGGTGATGTCGATTTCCTCGTTGCCACCGACGCCATCGGCATGGGGCTCAACCTGGATATCAACCATGTCGCTTTTTCGGCCACCGCCAAGTTTGATGGCCGCCGCATGCGCTCACTCATGCCCCACGAACTCGCCCAGATAGCGGGTCGTGCTGGGCGTGGCATGTCCCATGGCTCTTTTGGGGTCACAGGCGAAGCCGCCCCGCTGGATGACGGCGTGGCTCAAGCCATCATGGATCACCGTTTCGCACCAGTGAAAAAGCTCATATGGCGTAACCCTGCGCTACAATTTGGCCAGCTCGATGCGCTCATTCACTCGCTCGAAATCAGCCCAAGCGATGAGCTTCTTGTCAAAGCCCGCGAGGCAGATGACCTCCTCGTGCTCAAAACGCTCGCCGCCGAAGCCGAGCCGCGCGCCCGTGCTTCTGATGTGGCCTCCGTGCGCCTTTTGTGGGATGTCTGCTGCGTGCCAGACTTCCGCTCTATCTCTTCAAGCGAACACGCCGCCCTTTTGGGGCAGATTTTTGCGCACCTTCACGAGCGCGGCGAACTGCCTGAAGACTGGATCGCACGGCACATAAAACACATTGATCGCCCTCAAGGGGACATAGATACTTTGTCCAAACGGCTGGCCTTTATCCGCACTTGGACCTATGTCGCACAGCGAAAAGGCTGGACAAGGGACGATTCTCATTGGCGCGAGACGACTCGCGCTGTAGAAGATCGCCTGTCAGATGCGCTACACGAAGCGTTGACCCAGAGATTTGTCGACAGGCGCACCTCCGTGCTCCTGCGGCGCCTAAAACAAAAGGAGGCCATGTTGGCCGAAGTAAATGAAAATGGTGAAGTGACAGTCGAAGGCGAATTCGTCGGCCGTCTCGAAGGGTTCCGCTTCTCGCAGGACAAATCCGCAGCAGGCCAAGAGGCCAAGACTCTAAAAACCGCAAGCCTTGCCGCGTTGACCCCGCATTTTCACTTGCTGGCCGACCGCTTCTATAATGCCCCCGACACAGAGATCGACTTTACTGAGCAAGGCGGCCTCATGTGGGGCAACACAGCCGTCGGTAAACTCGTCAAAGGAGCGGAGGCCCTCAAGCCCACAGTGAAGGCTTTTGTTGATGACGAAGCTGGCGCAGATGTGGCCGAGAAAGTGACACGCCGCCTTCAGCACTTCATTGATCGCAAAATTGCCACCGCCTTTGAACCACTGTTCAATCTATCACGCGACGAAACGCTCACAGGCCTCGCACGTGGCTTTGCCTTCCAGATGGTAGAAGGCTTGGGCCTCTTGCCCCGCGCGGTTGTCGCCAATGATGTCAAATCACTCGATCAGGACGCACGCTCTGCACTGCGCAAACACGGCATCCGCTTTGGCCAGTTCACAATCTTCCTGCCGCTGCTCTTGAAGCCCGCGCCCACGCGCCTGCGCCTCGTGCTTTGGTCCCTCGCGCAAGACTTGCAAGAATTCCCCGAAGCGCCCCCCGCGGGTCTCGTGACCGTGCCAAGCATGTCGTCTGCGCCACAAGGCACAGACACAATGGCCGGCTATCGCAACGCAGGTGAGCGCGCGATCCGCATCGACATGCTGGAGCGCCTCGCCGATATGCTGCGCGGTGAAGATAGCCGTGGCGGTTTTGAAGCCAAAGCAGACATGCTTTCGATCACAGGCATGACCCTTGAGCAATTCGCTGATCTGATGGCAGGTCTTGGCTATAAGGCCGAAAAAGGCGAGCGCATCAAAGTCAAATCCGCGCCAACCGTAGCCGCAGCCCCCGCTGAAGAGGCAGACGTACCGGTAGAAGCTGCAGCTGAAACACCGGCCCCAGAAGCCAACGCCGAGGCGCCAGCAAGCGAAACCCCAGCCGAGACCGAGGCAGAATCCCCAGACATGGAAGTATTCTACAGCTTCACATGGGGCGGAAACCGTGGCGGCAACGCACGTGCGCCTCGCCAAGAAGGTGACAAACCCCGTGGTAAAGGCAAGCCACAGGGAAAACCCCGCGGCAAGCCTCAAGGTGGTGCCAAAGGCAAACCGCAAGGCGCACAGAGCTTTCAGGCTCGTCCGCCCAAAGAAAAAGCCATCGACCCTGATAATCCCTTCGCTGCAGCGCTCATGGGCCTCACCAAGAAAGACTGATGGCAGAGACGCCCACCGCCCCCGCAAAACTGCGGATCGACAAATGGCTCTGGCACGCGCGTTTTTTCAAAACGCGTGGCCTCTCGGCCAAGCAAGTGTCTGGCGGCCATGTGCGTATCAATAGCCAAAAGACTTTAAAACCCGCCCATGGCGTAACCTTCGGCGATGTGCTCACCTTTGCGCAGGGTGATACCATACGCGTGGTCAAAGTCCTCGCCTTAGGCGAACGGCGCGGGCCTGCCCCTGAAGCCCAATCGCTCTATGAAGACCTGACCCCACCACGTGAAGAGCGCCTGCCTGAGCCGGCACGGACAGGCCCACGCCCCACAAAGAAAGATCGCCGCGATATTGCCGCCTTCAAAGACGAGGGCAACTGAGCCACAGCCCCATCCCTGCGGCATAGAGTGCGCTTGAATGATCGGCCAAAACCGACTAGCTCAGCACGGAAAGCCATAAGTTAGGGGGTCTCCCATATGACCTACATCGTCAACGACGCGTGCATCGCTTGCAAATACACAGACTGCGTCGAAGTCTGCCCAGTAGATTGCTTCTACGAGGGCGAGAACATGCTGGTGATTCATCCCGATGAATGCATCGATTGCGGCGTCTGCGAGCCTGAATGCCCTGCCGATGCCATCCGCCCAGATACAGACGCAGGCACCGAACAATGGGTGGAATTCAACCGCAAGTATTCCGAGCTCTGGCCTGTGATTGTCAGCAAAAAAGACCCCCTTCCCGAAGCCGAAGAGCGCGATGGTGAAGAGGGCAAGCTTGAGAAGTATTTCTCCGAAGCTCCCGGAGAGGGCGGCTAAGCGCTCCGCCGCCTGCCGAACCTTACGCAAGCAAACCCTTCTACCAGCACGCTTTCTTTTGCCTCCGATTCGTGCTATGTGTCAGACATGTGAAATATGAAACCTGCCTGAACCCATCCCCCGAGCTGCCGCTTGCTGGATGGTTTTGTTTGTCAAAAACTCTGGCCTGTCGGGGCGGCTCTTGCGGCCCCCAGCATCGTTTTTGACCTACTCACAGGATTATCGGCAATGCGAGGAAAGATTGCATGACCAAATCGAAGAAACCGGACTTCCGCGCCAATGAATTTGTTGTCTACCCCGCCCACGGCGTTGGACAGATCGTATCGATCGAGAAACAAGAGGTCGCCGGCTTTGAGCTCGAGCTTTTCGTCATCTCTTTTGAGAAAGACAAAATGACTCTGCGCGTACCCACTAACAAAGCCACAGAGATCGGCATGCGTGGGCTCTCAAGCCCCGATGTGGTCAGCCACGCGATGAAGACCCTCAAAGGCAAAGCCAAAGTCAAACGCGCAATGTGGTCCCGCCGTGCGCAAGAGTATGAGCAAAAGATCAACTCGGGCGACCTTATTGCCATCGCAGAAGTCGTACGCGACTTGCATCGCTCCGATGATCAGCGCGAGCAAAGCTACTCCGAGCGCCAGCTTTATGAAGCCGCCCTCGAACGTCTCACACGCGAAGTTGGCGCCGTCGGCGGCGGCGATGAAATGGCGGCCGCCAAGCAGATCGACGACGTTCTGGTCAGCCGCGCCGCATAAACCAAAAAACACAGCCCAATATGTAAAGCCCGCCTCCCCCAAAGAGCGCGGGCTTTTTGACGCCCTCAAAGCGGCAAAAATCCCAATGCGCTTTTTCTTTCCTCAAATATCCTGGGGGAGCGCGAGGGGGCTAGCCCCCTCGCAACAGTCGGATTGTGCGCAGCACAATTCGAAAAGAAAAAAGGGCGCAAGCTCACCCGCTCGCGCCCCTTACAAATCTGTAGTTGTCTAAAACCTCAGCCGCGCGCGCGGCCCACAAGCTTCCATGCAGCAGGCAGGATCATCGCCGCAAGAACAAGCTTAACCGCATCGCCAACAAGGAAGGGCGTGAGGCCCCATGCCAGCAGCGGCTTGTCAAAGCCATAAAGCAAACCAAGGCCGACAAGGCCCGGCACATAGATCAGCGCATTGCCAATAAGCATCGCACCCGCCATTTTGCCCGCCGAGCGGTCCCAGCCCATACGTGCCAGAACGCCAAGTGCCAGAGTTGCCAGTACGTACCCAACAAGATAGCCGCCTGTGCTGCCCATCATATAGGCAAGACCATGGCTTTCAGCGGATGAACCAGCAAACACATCAAAGCCCATCACGCCAACAAGCATGTAAGCCATGATGGTCGCAAGGCCGAGCCGCGGGCCATAGGCTGCGCCAAGAGTAAGCACAGCAAAAGTGCCCATTGTGATCGGCACAGGCCACATTGGCACAGCAATCTTGGCAGAGATTGCCAGCGCCATAACGCCCGCAATCACAAGCGCCACGCGCTTGGCCACGAGGCCCAAGCCGCTGGTCGCGCCTAATGTTTCGATCAAAACTTTATTCGTCATGGCAGTGGCCATTCCACGTCCCTCCATTTGTTTGGGCAATTTCTGCACCAGCGAAGTATTTTTCGCAAGTCAGAACAGCCTATGCAGGCGAATAATCCGAAATCATTTCATAATTTTTGCGAGGTCCAAGCACCTGCCAACTCACCTGCCAGCGCGGCCATGTACCAAAATCATAGACCACATCATATTGGTCCGGATCACACCAATGCCCTGTCTCTCCCCCCAACGGCGGAACCTTGTGAAAAAACTGCCCGTCCTCAAAGTAAACACTCAAATCAGCGTCCCAACGATACCGCCGCTCCGCCTGCATCGGTGGCTGACCCTGCACACTCAAAACGCCACGTTCCTCATAGGCGCCTTCAGGCGTCCACTCGGCCACGCCTTCAAAACGCGCCTCAGCGCCCGTCACAGGCACAATCCGCCGCGACAGCGCCCAGCGCCCCGTAAAGTCGCTTAAAACGCGCATATCAGCTTTCTATCTCGGGCAAAGCGTCTCATATCCCCTGTCCTGACTTGAGGTTAAGCACCCCCCAGTCTATGAGCAGCGCAACCCCACCTGCAACCCGCAACAGCGAAGGCATCCTTATGATCGAGCGTTACTCCCGCCCCGAAATGGTTTCTATCTGGTCCGCTGCGACCAAATTCAAAATCTGGTACGAAATCGAGGCCCACGCCTGTGATGCCATGGCGGATTTGGGTGTAATCCCGCGCGAGAACGCCGACGCTGTCTGGAAGGCAAAGGACGTTGAGTTTGATGTCGCCCGCATCGACGAGATCGAGGCCGTGACCAAACATGATGTCATCGCCTTTCTGACGCACCTCGCCGAGCACGTCGGCTCCGATGAGGCCCGCTTCGTCCACCAAGGCATGACAAGCTCTGATGTGCTCGACACCTGCCTCAATGTGCAGCTCGTCCGCGCAGCCGATATCCTGATTGCAGATATGGAAAAGCTGCTGACCGCGCTCAAGACCCGCGCCATGGAGCACAAAATGACAGTCCGCGTCGGCCGCAGCCACGGGATTCACGCAGAGCCCACGACAATGGGCCTCACGTTTGCACGCTTTTACGCCGAAATGGATCGTAACTTGGCCCGTCTGCGCGCCGTGCGTGAAGACATCGCCACAGGCGCAATATCAGGCGCGGTCGGCACATTCGCCAATATCGACCCGCGCGTCGAAGAACATGTCTGCGCCCAGCTCGGCCTCACGCCAGAGCCAATCAGCACACAAGTCATCCCACGCGATCGCCATGCCATGTTCTTCGCCGTGCTCGGCGTCATTGCGTCAAGTATCGAAAATGTCGCCATCGAAATCCGCCACATGCAGCGCACCGAAGTCCTCGAAGGCGCGGAGTTCTTCTCAATGGGGCAAAAAGGCTCCTCAGCGATGCCGCACAAGAAAAACCCGGTCCTGACCGAGAACCTCACAGGTCTCGCGCGCCTTGTGCGCATGTCAGTTATCCCAGCGATGGAAAACGTGGCCCTCTGGCATGAGCGCGATATCTCGCACTCATCCGTCGAACGCGCCATCGGCCCAGACACAACCATCACGCTTGATTTTGCCCTCGCCCGCCTCACCGGCGTGATCGAGAAAATGCTGATCTTTCCCGAGAATATGCTCGACAACATGAACAAATTCCCCGGCCTCGTGATGTCCCAGCGCGTGCTGCTCGCCCTGACCCAAGCAGGCGTGTCTCGCGAAGACGCCTACTCGATGGTCCAGCGCAACGCGCTCAAAGTTTGGGAAGAACGCCTCGATTTCCAAGAGCTTCTCTTGGCCGATGATGAAGTCGTCAAAGCCCTCGGTGAGGACGGCATCAAAGCCAAGTTCGACATGGAATATCACACCAAACACGTCGATACGATCTTCCAGCGCGTGTTCGGCGAGAGCTGAAGCGGCTCAAAACACTGGGGCGCGCATCACAGCGCGTCCTTCCCCTAGGTCCGAATCTAAATTTATGCTAGCATCTCTCCACCCATAGAGAGGATACAGCATGTCTAAACTCTTCCTTACCGCCGCCTTCATCCTGTCCGCGAGCTTTGCGTCTGCTGAGTGTAACCGTGGCCACGACCAAGCCATGAGCTGCCCCCAAGGCCAAAGCTTTGACGCCCAGTCAGGCGCTTGTGTGCCACTGATCAACAGCTAAGGCGTTAAAAAACCAAACCAATTTTAGCCAAAGTTTGCACAAAACCTTGGTTTAAATGCCTTTGGCCTCTGCGTCCCACGCAGGAGTCGAAAGGCTTTTTTAGGAGCTTCGCTCTAGGGTCTTCTTAAGTCAGATAGGAAGCCCCATGTCCGCGTTGCAGCCCCACACGTCTCTCTCCTCAAGTCTTCCCTCCGCACGTGGCCCCGCGCGGCTCTCCTCCGCCCAAAAGGCGGCTATCATTGTGCGCTTCTTGCTCAAGGAAGGCGCCGATGTCCCTTTGGAACGCCTCTCAGACGATAGTCAGCGCACTCTCACTGAAGCCATCGGCGGAATGGGCTTCATCAATCGCGAAACTCTCGCCGACGTCCTCGCCGAGTTTGCCCGCGAAATCGAAGCCATGGGCCTTGTCTTTCCGGCCGGCCTCGCCGAGGCGCTGCACTCACTAGAAGGGCGCATCTCGCCTCAAACCGCTGCGCGCTTGCACAAAGAAGCGGGCGTGCGCCAAATCGGCGATCCTTGGGAGCGTATTCGCGCACTTGAGCCCGACAAGCTTCTTCCCCTCCTTGAGCAAGAAAGCACAGAGGTGGCCGCCGTGCTCCTGTCCAAGCTACCCGTCGTCAAAGCCGCTGAGCTTCTGGGCAAGCTTCCTGGACCCGAAGCGCGCAAAATCAGTTATGCCGTCTCCCTCACAGGTCAGGTCACGCCCGACGCCGTGGACCGGATCGGCCTCTCCCTTGCCGCACAGTTTGAACATGAGCCCCTGCGCGCTTTTGAGGATGATCCCGTGGAGCGTCTCGGCGCAATCCTCAACATCGCCAATTCCGAAATGCGTGATAGCCTGCTTGCCGGCCTTGCAGAAGAAGACAAAGCTTTCGGACAACGTTTGAAAAAGGCCATCTTCACGTTCGTGCATATTCCAGCCCGTGTTGGCCCAGTCGATGTGCCCAAGCTTATCCGCGATGTCGATCCTGAGACAATGCTCATTGCCATCGCCTTCGCTGTCAAAAGTGGTGATGAGGCCCTACACGGCACGGCCGAATTTATTTTAACCAATATTTCCAAGCGCATGGCCGAGGGGCTGCGCGAAGAAATCGCCGAGAAGGCCAGCATCAAAGCCAAAGATGGCGAGACCGCCATGAACGCCGTGATTGCAAGTATCGGCAACCTGCAAGCGGCAGGAGAACTCACTTTGATTGTCGAGGACGAGGAAGACGACGAAGACTGACCCTCATCAGGCACAAGGGCATAAGCGCTTCCCCTCCCTCGACTAAGTCGTTAACCTGCGAATGAATTTTGGCAGGACAGCGCATGCCCCTCTCTTCCACAACCAAGGCGATTCTGCTCATGCTGGCAGCAATCTTCTGTTTCTCAACGATGGATATGCTGGCCAAGCTGCTCTCGGGCAGAGTCGGAACCATGACAACCCTTTGGGTCCGATATTTAGGCCAAACTCTTTTTGTCACCGCACTTATCGCCCCCAAATTTTCGCAGATCGTGCGCACGCGTTATCCCAAGCTTCAGCTCGCCCGCTCAGTCTTCCTGCTTTGCGCCACAAGCTTCTTCTTCTTTGGCATTTCCAATATTGGGCTGGCCGAAGCTGCTTCCGTCATGTCCACCAACCCGATCTTCATCACGCTTGGCGCAGCAATTTTTCTCGGCGAGCGCTTCGGCCTCAGACGCGCCCTCGCCATTGCAGCCGCCCTGATTGGAGCGCTTCTTGTTATTCGACCCGGCTCTGAGGTCTTCTCGCCCTTTGCCTTGCTGCCGCTCGCCGCGGCCGTTTGCTACTCGGCCTATGCCCTTGTAACACGCTTTGTCGGACGCGATGAAAACGCATGGACATCGCTCTTTTACACCGCCCTCTTTGGCGCTGTGGTGCTTACGCTTGCCTTGCCGCAATTCTGGCAACCCCTCGCATTGGCCGATGCACCGCTCGTGATAGGCATCACGCTCTGCGCCACGCTGGGGCAGCTCGCACTCATCCGCGCCCTGATGGAAGGCGAGGCCGCGATGCTCGCCCCCTTCTCTTACGCAGGCATCCTCTTTGCCATCTGCTATGGTTACTTTGTTTTCTCCGACAGTCCCGATCTCTTCACAGCGCTTGGCGCGCTTGTGATTGCAGCGGCAGGCATTTATGTCTGGCACCGCGAGACCTTCGGAAAAACAAAAAGCTAAACACCTATGCCAGCTGCCCCACTCCCCTTGCGCAAACGTGCAGGTTATTTTGTTAGCAACCTGCTGTTTCGCGGGCTGATTGGCGCTGGCCTCTTGCTGCCATACCACTGGCGTGTTCCTGCGATGGGTTGGGTCGTTTCGCGCGTCCTTGCACCTGTGGCCGGCTGGCGCGCCCGCGTGCGCACCAACCTCGCGCATGTCATGCCTGACCTACCCGAAGAAGAAGTCCGCCGCATCTGTCGCGCAGTGCCCGACAATGCAGGCCGTACGCTGATTGAGATCTATTCGGGAGATTCGTTCAAAGCGCGCGCAGTGAACGCGCCCATCACAGGCCCTGGCCTCGCCGCCTTGGAAGAGGCACGAAAAACAGGCCGCCCTGTCATTTTGGTCACAGGTCACTTTGGTAACTACGACGCCGTCCGCGCCGGCCTGATTGCGCGAGGCCACAATATGGGTGCGCTCTACCGTGCCATGCGCAACCCATACTTCAACGCGCACTACGTCCGAGCCATCTCGGCGATCGGTGAGCCAATGTTTCTTCAAGGCCCAAAAGGCATGAAACAACTCGTCAAACATCTGCGTGCAGGTGGGGTGCTGGGTATCCTGACCGACCTGAACAATCTTTCAGGGGAAGCTCTTGATTTCTTTGGTAAACCCGCGATGACTTCAATGATCACGGCGGAGCTTGCCCTGAAATATGACGCCGCACTTATCCCCGTATATGCCGTGCGTCAAGACAACGGGCTCGACTTTGAAATCATCGCACAAGCTCCTATCACGCCGACCGATGCAAAGACCATGACTCAAGATGTGAACCACCAGCTGGAAGCTCTGGTGCGCGAAAATATTGGCCAATGGTTCTGGATTCATCGCCGCTGGAAGTCCAAATAACCTCGCCTTTTTCGCACCGTTTCAGGCCCCTCCAGATGACCCCTTAGCACCTCAGCTTGACATGTTGCGAAAAGAACCCACTCGAACCTATTGATTTTTCTGATATTTCCGAGTTATGCACAGGTCTTGACCAGTTATGACAAATTGTCACTTTTTTGCCCCAATTCATCCTTATGGAAGACAGGAAGAGTAGCGAAAAGTCTGCTCAACGATAATATTTGAAGGCAGAAGCTGAACATGGAAAAGAAAGAGCTGGCTCGCGCCACGCGTCTGCAAGTGTCTTGTGCGCTTGTCCCCGCATGCCCAAGCACCTCCCATCTGCTCCGCGCTTCTTCCCCACAAGGGAGGGCCGCATAATGCGCAAACTCCTGCTGCCCATGTGCTTGACACTCGTCGGCTGTATGCCCGGCAATATGGCTGACACCCCCTCGCGCGACTTTGTGCAAGAAAGTGCTCTCGGCTTGCCTCCTCTCAAATCTTTCGCAACCTCTTCTGTCGAAGCGCCTACGCGCTCAAACATTGATATAGCTCGTGACTTCCTTGAACTCAGCTTTCATCTTGAGTCAGGTAGAGAGCTCCCCGTACTCACCCGTTTCGAAGGTCCGATCAGCATCCGCGTTACAGGTGCCCCGCCTGCGACACTCCTGCCCGATCTTACGCGTCTGATCTATCGCTTCCAAAGCGAGGCCCGCCTTAATGTGAGCCTGACAAACGCTCTGGATGCCAACATCACAGTTCAAGCCGTAAGCCGCGCCGACATTCGCAAAAACCTGCCGCATGCGGCCTGCTTTGTTGTGCCCAATATTTCCGATATTTCCGAATACAAGTCCGCCCGCCGCAGCGCCAAGACCAACTGGGCCCAGCTGCGCCAGCGCAATCGACTCGCCGTATTCGTTCCCAATGACGCAAGCCCCCAAGAGGTCCGTGACTGCTTGCACGAAGAGCTCGCCCAAGCCATTGGCCCCTTGAATGACCTTTACCGCCTACCTGACTCCGTCTTCAACGACGACAATATGCACACGGTCCTGACAGGCTTTGATATGCTCGTTCTGCGCGCCTATTACGCGCCCGAACTGCGCACTGGCATGAGCAAACGTCAGGTCGCTTCCGTGCTACCCGGAGTTCTCGCCCGCCTCAATCCCGCGGGCGAAGCCCGCAGCCCAGAGCGCGCGGCGCCAACCCCCCGCAGCTATATCGCCGCTGTTCAAACAGCCCTTGGCCCTGGCGCCAGCATGCCACAGCGCCGCAAAGCCGCCGAGAAAGCCCTCGAGATTTCGCGCGCCTTTGGCTGGCAGGATCACCGCCGCGCCTTTGCCCATTACGCTATGGGCCGGATAGCGCTGCAGTCCGATCCCAGCGAAGCGCTGAAGCACTTTCAAGCGGCGGATCAGTTTTACGCCAACTCAAGCGCAACAACGCTGCACCGCGCTTATGTCGCGTCTCAGCTCGCCTCCCACGCCATCAGCGAAGGCAACGGCGTGCGCGCACTCACCCTTGTGAACCCAGCGATGCATATCGCCAAGGAACATGAAAACGCTGCACTCCTTAGCACGTTGATGCTCTTGCGCGCCGAAGCGCTCGAACTTACGGGCCGCTCCTCTGAGGCACAACACGTTCGGCTGGACAGTCTGGGCTGGGCGCGTTACGGATTTGGTCCGGAATGGGCAGTGCGCGCAAAGATGCGCGAAATCTCCACGCTCAGTCCACGACGAGGCCAACGCGGGTAAGACCAAATGATTGTAGGACTAGGATTTCTGATCGGCGCTCTAATTGGGGCGCAGATTGCACGTAAAAAGGGCGGCAACCGCCTCGACATTCTGCAGCATGCTGCCGTGATTGGCGTTATGGTGGCTATCTTGGCACTCTTCGTCAACATTTTGATC
>NZ_JAQWYD010000107.1:0-15593 GCF_029254145.1 Lentibacter sp. | reverse complement strand
GTCCAGTTCGGGCACCAGCTTGAACAGATCGCCGACAAGTCCGTAATCGGCGACGGTAAAGATCGGCGCCTCTTCGTCCTTGTTGATTGCCACGATGATCTTGCTGTCTTTCATGCCTGCGAGGTGCTGGATCGCTCCAGAAATCCCGACAGCAACATAAAGCTCGGGCGCAACAACTTTACCCGTCTGGCCAACCTGCCAGTCGTTCGGGGCATAGCCCGAGTCCACAGCTGCGCGCGAGGCGCCGACGGCTGCACCGAGCTTGTCGGCGAGCTGTTCGATCATCTTGAAGTCATCCAGTGAGCCGACACCACGGCCACCCGAGACAACCACACCAGCCGAAGTCAGCTCGGGGCGATCAGATGCCGCAACCTTGTCTTCAACCCATGACGAAAGCGCAGGGTCTGCAGCTGCCGCGATGGCTTCAACGCTTGCCGATCCACCTGTCTCTGCCGCATCAAAAGTTGATGTGCGGAAGGTGATGACTTTTTTGGCGTCTGACGATTTGACCGTCTGGATCGCGTTGCCCGCGTAAATCGGACGCTCGAATGTGTCACCGTCCACAACGCCAGACGCGTCAGAGATCACCATCACATCGAGAAGCGCCGCAACCCGTGGCATCACGTTCTTTGCGTCTGTTGTCGCTGGCGCAACGATATGCTCGTAATCGCCTGCAAGGCTGACGATCAGCGCTGCCGTTGGCTCCGCAAGGCGGTGGCCGAGGCTGGCATCTTCAGCCACGAGCACTTTGCTCACGCCTTTGATCGTCGCCGCTGCCGCACCAGCTGCCGCAGCAGATGCGCCGCACGCGAGAACTGTGACATCCCCGAGCTTTGTCGCCGCTGTCACGGCTTTGGCCGTCGCGTCCATGGCAAGCTCGCCATTGTTTACTTCTGCAAGTAGGAGAACCGACATTACACTGCCCCCGCTTCTTTGAGTTTCGCCACAAGCTCGTCTACCGAGCCAACAATTTCGCCGGCCTTGCGCGCTTCTGGTTCTGTTGTCGAGACAACAGCCAGACGCGGCGTGACATCAACGCCGTAATCCGCAGCTGTCTTCTCATCCAGCGGCTTTTTCTTGGCTTTCATGATGTTTGGCAGGCTCGCATAGCGCGGTTCGTTCAGACGCAAGTCAACAGTGATGATGGCTGGCATCGTCACATTGATCGTCTGCAAGCCGCCGTCTACTTCGCGCGTGACAACAGCTTTGTCGCCCTGCACGTCAAGCTCGGAGGCAAATGTGCCTTGCGACCAACCCAGAAGCGCTGAGAGCATCTGCCCTGTCGCGTTCATGTCATTGTCGATCGCTTGCTTGCCCGCAAGCACGATACCAGGCTGCTCTTCTTCGACCACTTTGGCAAGAATTTTGGCAACAGCGAGTGGCTCAATATCCTGATGGACATCATCTGTCGCAACCACAAGGATCGCACGATCCGCACCCATCGCCAAAGCCGTACGCAGAGTTTCCTGCGCTTGCTTCACACCGATAGAGACAGCAATGACTTCCTCGGCTTTGCCAGCTTCCTTGAGGCGAATGGCCTCTTCTACGGCAATTTCGTCGAATGGGTTCATCGACATTTTTACGTTGGCAAGATCAACACCCGATCCATCCGCTTTAACACGAACTTTCACGTTATAGTCGATCACGCGTTTGACGGGCACAAGCACCTTCATTGGCGGTCACTCCTTTAAGGTTTCATTTGGCCGCTGAAGCGACTCCATATTTTCCTCTGCCTGAATATCGCCTCGCTCGAAGGCATAACAGGGCAAAATCGTCACGTTTTGTCTCAGAGACGCCGCGTTATGGCTTTTTCAGGCCTGATCTTTGCAAAAATATTACGACACACAGCTTTTCCGCAGAGTAAGCGCCCCGCGCCTCTGACCAAAAACAAAACGCCCGCACAAGGGCAGGGCGTTTTCTCATCTGATTGACATAAGCCTTTCGGCCTAGCGGTTCGCGCCCGGAACCCAAAGTACATCGGCCTTGCCGCCGTCATTGCTATGGCGCGCAGCAACAAAGAACCAGTCAGACAGGCGGTTAAGGTATTTTACCGCCCATTCGTTGACTTCTTCTGTCGAGGCAAGCTCGGTTGTTTTGCGTTCAGCGCGGCGTGAAA
Organism: Lentibacter sp.; assembly: GCF_029254145.1. Lineage (GTDB taxonomy): Bacteria > Pseudomonadota > Alphaproteobacteria > Rhodobacterales > Rhodobacteraceae > Lentibacter. The sequence goes on along the minus strand of NZ_JAQWYD010000107.1, from coordinate 13,477 downwards.
CGGTGCGGCAGATATGGAGATGTGCCGCCAATGCCGATCCACCGGGCAGAATAAAGCTGCGGAGCGGCTCGAGATCCGCATTCATCACGTCAATCTCGGCCTCCAAGCGCTTCACCTGCTCTTCGATCATGCGCAGGGGCGGATATTCGGCCTGTTCGTCCTTGTCGATATCAGGCGTACAAAGGTCAGCACCAAGATCGAAAAGATCGTTCTGGATGCGCGCCAATGCTGCGTCCATCTCTCCCTCGGCATTCAAGCGCGCGACACCGATCGTCGCGTTTAGCTCGTCTGACGTGCCATAAGCCGCAACGCGTGCAGAGTGCTTCGCAACCCGTGAGCCATTTCCCAAAGCCGTGTCACCACGGTCGCCCGTACGCGTATAAATTTTGTTCAATACAACCATAGTTTCAGCCTCCCGAACGCAACCAAACGAACAGCAGGATCAGCGCCACAGCAATAAACTGCGCTCCGATCCGCCAACGCATGATGCGGTTTGCGTGTTTGCGGTTAAATTCGCCGCCTTTGGCAAAGCCACCAACACCGATCATCAAAATGATCAGAACAGCCACACAGGCTACGGCAGTAACAAGAAAAAGTGGATCACCAGCCATGACTTGGCCCCCTTTTTTATAAGTTGTCTCCCCATCTAGAGGTTTTTTTCAGGATTACGAGGGCAAATCTGGCGCACGGGTCAGATTGCCGCTAGCGTCGCGTCATGACACAGCCTTCAGGCCCGCGTGCGGGCGACAACACTGTTCTCGCCATCCTACTGTGCCTCGCGGCGCTGCTGTTTTTTGATTTGATGGGGCTGATCATCAAGCATCTTTCGCCCCGCTATACCTCGGCAGAGCTGTCTGCATACCGCAATGTCTTCGGCCTCGTGCCAAGTCTTATCGCGCTGTTTGCCTCGGCGCGCTGGCGCAACGCAGGCAAGCGTTGGAAAATCCGACAGTGGAAACTCGGCTTTCTGCGTGGGCTGCTCGTTTCGTTCGCGCAGCTCATGTTTTATGGCTCGCTTGTCTTTATGCCCTTCGCGACAGCCTCAACACTGAGCTACGCCTCTGCCATTTTTGCCACCGCGCTCGCGTGGCCACTTTCGGGCGAAAGGGTCGGCCCGGTGCGCTGGCTCGCCGTTATCATCGGCTTTTTAGGCGTGATCCTTATCGTTGGACCAAGCAGTGAGGCGTTTGGAGCCGCCGCGCTCTTGCCCCTCGGGGCGGCGGCACTTTACGCAAGCACTGCCGTGACAGCGCGTCTCTTTGATGAAGATGTTGTGACTCCTCTGGTCAATGTCTACTCGGCCAGCGCCGCGCTGTGCGGCTCACTTGTGCTCGCCTTCTTTTGGGGCGGCTTCAGCCTGTTACAAAGCTGGACAGACCTTGGATGGATCATGCTAATGGGCGCCTTCGGCGGCGTAGCGGTTCTGCTCTATGTCATGGCCTACCGCATGACCGAGCAAAGCAACCTTGCTCCCTTCAGCTACTTTGGTATTCCGATGGCTTTCGTCCTTGGCTGGCTCTTTTACAGTGAAGCGCCGTGGTCCGATCTCTTCCCGGGCGCGTTTCTCATCGCGGCAGGAGGGCTATTTATCGTTTGGCGCGAGCGCCGCCTCAGCTCTTCGCGATCAGCCAGTCTAGAAGTCGAGTTGGCAAAATCCGCCGCGCCGCCGCCATAAGATAGGTCGGTGTAGTGACAAAATACCTGGGCTTCGGGCGCTCGCTTTCCAGCGCATGAATGAGCTTTTTTGTAACAGCCGAGGCTGGAAGCTCAAAGCGATCAGGCCCTTCGGCGGCTGTATAAAGTCGCTTCAAGAGACTGTCCTCATATTGCGCCCGTCGTGGTGAGGCCTGCCAATTTACGTGCCGCTCAAATGGTCCGATTGAGTTCTTGCGGATTTCCGAAGTGATCGGCCCAGGCTCAACCGTGATAATATGGATCGGCGTGTCGCGCATCTCGATGCGCAGCGTATCCGTAAGGCCTTCAAGCGCAAACTTCGTGCTGGAATACGCTCCACGCCAGCGCATAGGCACAAGGCCCAGCACAGAAGAACAGTTGATGATCCGCCCGTGCCCCTGTGCGCGCATCACTGGAATGATCTTGCAGCTCAGTTCGTGGACACCAAAGAGGTTTGTTTCGTAAATCTCTCTTAAGCCCTCTCGCGGCAAGTCTTCGACAGCGCCGGGCAGAGCAAAGGCTCCATTGTTGTAGAGCGCATCCAACGTGCCTCCCGTGCGCTCAAGAACCTCAGCGACGGCCGCTTCTATGCTTTCGCTTGATGCATAATCGAGCGGAAAGCTCTCTAAGCCTTCGCCCCTGAGCCGCGCACAATCTGCCTCCTTGCGGCAAGTTGCAAAAACCCTCCAACCGCGCTGTTTTAGCCCGTGTGCCGCGTCATAACCAAGCCCCGAGGAGCAGCCTGTGATCAGAATTGTTTTGCTCATCTCGCCCGCTTACGTGGCGCATCACGTTCTGGCAAGGTTCAGTTGGCTGCGTCTGACACCAGAAAATCAGCCATATACCCAATGCGCCCGGTCTCAAGGACGCGCAGTTTGACCCAGCCGTTCTCTTCAGAAAGCACCAGGACTTGCTCGCCGCGGGTCAGTCTGCCGACGGCGTTAAAGTTAGTTCCAGGTCCACGACGCAGGTTCACACGCCCGCCCGTGACTTCGCGAATATCGTCGCCAAAGGCGGTATTGGTAGATGCGCTGGCTGCAACCTCGGTGAGGTTTTCGGCTTTCGCCACATCAATGACTGCCTGGTCCAGGGTCACCGCGTTGGGCTTTGGCAGCGGCAATGCGCTTCCACCGGCAGAGGCCAGAACAAGGGTGTCATCGCCACCAGTAATCACTTCAGCAGCGACGGGAAGGGGTGCTTTTTCTCTCGGTTTTGCTTGAAGAAATGCGAGGCGCTTTTGTTCTGCGGCGTGGGCGCGTTCTGCAGCGACTGCTTGGCGCGACCCGTCTTTTGGCGCGTAGTCCGCACCGCCGTTCAACTCATAAAAAGCAAAAAACAAAAAACCGAAAGTCACTAAAATAAAACGCCACATTTGGCACAACCCCTCAAGCAAAACTCACAAACCCTTGGCAGCACCTTACGCGATTCGCGAGCAAAAAGGAGGAGAATCATTTGGGGAGTTTCCCCATTTTGTATAAATGCAACGTCAACAGGCATTTTGGGGATTCAATCCGACTGCGAAAGCCTTTACACACGCCCCATGAGCGATTTGATCGATGATGAAGATACGCCCGAGGTCGAACACCTAGAGCCGCTGCGCCGCGCCATTGGCGAGCGGTATCTCACCTATGCGCTCTCCACGATCATGCACCGTGCATTGCCTGATGCCCGTGATGGTCTCAAACCCGTGCACCGCCGTATCCTCTATGCGATGAGCCGCTTGCGCCTCAGTTCTACAGGCGGTTTCCTCAAGTCTGCAAAGATTTCTGGCGACACAATGGGTGATTTCCACCCTCACGGTGACGCGGCTATCTATGATGCGATGGCCCGCCTCGCACAGGACTTCAACGTGCGCTATCCGCTCGTTGACGGACAAGGCAACTTCGGCAATATCGACGGCGATAACCCTGCCGCCGCGCGTTACACAGAAGCGCGCATGACAGTGGTCGCCGAATCTATGCTCGAAGGTCTGGCCGAAAATGCGGTAGACTATCGCCCCAACTACGATGGCCGCCTCGAAGAGCCTGCGGTTCTGCCTGCGACCTTCCCAAACTTGCTCGCCAACGGTTCCACGGGAATCGCTGTGGGCATGGCAACAAATATCCCGCCGCACAATATCGCCGAGCTGATCGATGCCTGCCTTCATCTGATCAAGACACCTGATGCGCGCGACGATACTCTGCTTGGTTTTGTACCAGGTCCCGATTTTCCAACAGGCGGAACAATTGTCGAGCCGCGCGAAAACATCGCTCAGGCCTATCGCACAGGCCGTGGCTCGTTCCGGCTACGCTCCAAATGGGAGGTTGAAGATCTTGGGCGCGGCCTCTGGCAGATCGTGATCACGGAAATCCCCTATCAGGTGCAGAAGTCCAAGTTGATCGAAAAGATCGCCGAGCTGATCCAGCTGAAGAAAATTCCGATCCTTGGTGATGTGCGCGACGAATCCGCCGAAGATATCCGCCTTGTGCTCGAGCCTCGTTCCAAAAATGTCGATCCTGACGTTCTGATGAACATGATGTTTCGCAATTCAGATCTTGAGACGCGCTTCTCGCTCAACATGAACGTGTTGATTGACGGCGTTACGCCCAAGGTTTGCTCGATGAAAGAGGTGCTGCGCGCCTTCCTTGATTTCCGCCGCGAAGTTCTCACCCGTCGCAGTCAGCACCGGATGGAAAAGATTGATGCCCGCCTTGAGGTGCTCGAAGGCTTTATCATCGCCTTCCTCAATCTGGACCGTGTCATTGATATCATTCGCTACGATGACGAGCCCAAGGCAGCCTTGATGCGGGAAGATTGGGGCCAGACATTTGTGCGTGCCACCGACGAGCGCGACTATGTTTCGCCCAAAGCGGGCTCGGATGATGGTCTGACAGAGCCACAAGCTGACGCAATACTAAACATGCGCCTACGCTCTTTGCGCAAACTTGAAGAGATGGAGCTTGTCGCCGAGCGAGATAAGCTCATGGAAGAGCGCGCAGGCCTTGAAGACCTGCTCGAAAGTGAAAGCCTCCAATGGGCCGCCATTGCCGATCAGCTCAAGCTTGCCAAGAAAACCTTTGGCAAAGACTACGAAGGCGGCGCGCGCCGTACGCTCTTTGCTGAGGCGGGTGAAGTCGAGGACGTACCGCTTGAAGCTATGATCGAGAAAGAGCCGATAACGATCGTCTGCTCTAAAATGGGCTGGATCCGCGCCATGTCGGGCCACATTGATCTGACCCGTGAGCTCAAGTTCAAAGATGGTGATGAAGCCCGATTTGCCTTTCATGCCGAGACCACAGACAAAATCGTATTGATGGGCTCAAACGGACGCTTCTACACGTTGGGTGCGGCCAATCTTCCAGGTGGCCGAGGCATGGGCGAGCCCTTACGTCTCATGGTTGATCTGCCCAATGAGGCCGAGATTGTCTCCCTCTTTGTGCACCAAAGGGGGCGCAAGCTGTTGCTCGCGTCCTCGGAGGGGAATGGCTTCGTTGTTCCTGAAGAAGAAGTGTTGGCACAGACCAAATCGGGCAAACAAGTGCTCAATGTCAAAGACGATGCTCGCGCTATGATCTGTAAGCCGCTCACAGGCGATCATGTCGCCATCGTCAGCCAAAACGGCAAGTTCCTTGTGTTCCCCGTTGCAGAATTGCCTGAGCTTGGCCGTGGCAAAGGCGTGCGTTTGCAGAAGTATAACATGGCTCGCGGCAAGCAGGGCGCGCTTGAGCTTGACGGCGGCCTCTCTGACCTGACCACATTCACGTGGTCCGAGGGCCTCAGCTGGGCGATGGGCGGCGGTAAAACCCGCACAGAACCCGACCTTTCTGAATGGCTCGGCAAGCGGGCAGGGGTCGGCAAACGCCCACCCTACGGCTTCCCGCGTAATATGAAGTTTGACTGAATAAGCGCAATATAACTTGCGTGATTAGCCCTATGGCCTTCATAATCTTGGTTAAGCTTTCAGCGCGAGCGCGATTTCAACAGTGAGGATTTAAACAATGAGCACATCAGGGCAAATTAATGGCCAGTATCGCGGCACGAGAGGAGAGCTTTTTCCTCTCGCAATCAGCGTGGCTCTTCTCACATTTGTGACACTCGGTATTTATCGCTTCTGGGGCAAAACGCGCATCCGCAAATATATCTGGTCCTCCACTGTCGGCGATGGCGACGCATTTGAATACACAGGCACAGGCCTTGAGAAGTTTCTCGGTTTTCTCGTCGCGATTGTGGCCCTCGCGATTTATCTGGGTGTCGTGCAAATGCTGCTCTTCTTTTTGGGTCTGAGCTACTCTGTCGATCTGGAGGCGCCGCAAGGAATACTTGCGCTGAATGCCCTGATTTACATCAACCTCTTTGCCTTGCTGCCGCTGATATTTTACGCAATGTATCGCGCCCGCCGCTATAAAATGGCGCGCACCCGCTGGCGGGGTGTGCGCTTTGGCATGGAAAAAGGCGCATGGGGCTTTGCTGCACGCGCCATCGGCTATGGTCTTCTGACATTGGTGAGCTTTGGCGCTCTCTTTCCTCTCGGCAATTTCAAACTTGAGAAATACATGGCCGACCGAAGCTATTTCGGAGACGCCCGCTTTGAGCAGGGCGGCAAATGGACAGCACTTTATGGGGCCGCAAAGCATGTGTTTATCGGTCTTGGCGTGCTCATCGCAGGCGTCGCCATCGGCGGCGCTGCCCAGTCCGAAGCCCTTATGGGTATCGCAGTCCTTGTTGGCTATATTTGGCTCATGGTTGGCTTTGTGTATTATCGTGTGCATAGCTTTCGCTACATGGCCGAAAACCGCATGCTCGGTGATCAGATTACCTTCACAGCCACCCCGACAACAGGGGAAGTCATAAAAATCTACATCATCGGTGCATTGATCATCGCCGTAGTTGTGGCAGTTTTGGTGTTTATCGGCGGTCTGCTCTTTGGCGCAGTGATGAGCATGGCTGGCATTGGCAACATGGGTCTCGTCGGCGTTCTGGGGGTTGTCCTCTATCTGATCGCGTTGGTGCTCCTCGGCGCGATGGCGCTGGTGTTTATTACCCAGCCCACCATCGCACATTTCATCACAAACTTTACTGTCCACAACGCGGACGCCCTGAACGATATCCAGCAACGTGCGATGGAAACAGGTGTGGATGCTGAAGGCTTTGCCGATGCGCTCGATATTGGTGGCGCAATCTGATGCTTGAAGCGGCGGGGAGTTTCTTTGACGGCTCATCCGCCGCCAAACACAAAGTCATCCTCCGTCTTGATGAGGCGCGGGGCGTTTTAAGCTTTGATGGAGAAGCGCTCGAGCAGCCTGAAGAATGGCCGCTGGCCGAGTTGCGCCTCTTGCGCGATCAGCCTCAAGGCGGCTGGCTTAGCTTTGCGCTGCATATTGAAGGCGAAGACGAAACTCTGCACCACGAAGCGCGTCTCTCGTGCCGTGATGGTGCAATGAATGCAGCCTTGCGCCGCGCAGCGCCCTATCTGGCCCGCCGCGACATTCACAAAGGCACAGGCGCACGCGTGGTTACAAAGCTCACAGTGGCCGTTGTCGCTGTCCTCGCGATGATCTTTGTGATCTTGCCTGCTATGGCCACAAGCCTTGCTCATATCATGCCGCGTGAGCGCGAGGTCCAGTTTGGCCGTGCCGTTGTCAATCAGATGGAGTGGTTTCTGGCGGGCTCGTCAGAGACTGACCTCATCTGCAATAACGAAGCAGGTCTCGCTGCGCTGCGTAAAATGGAGGCGCGCCTCATCGAGGGACGCGAGATGGAGTATGACCTTGATATCAGGGTCTTTGACGATGAGATGGTCAATGCCTTCGCGGCCCCTGGTGGGCAGATCGTGATCGTGCGTGGACTTCTGGACAAGGCCACAAGCGCAGATGCCGTCGCGGGGGTGCTGGCCCATGAAATAGGCCACGTCGAAAACCGCGACGCGACCATCGGCGCTTTGCGGGCTGCGGGCTCTGCTGGCCTCTTGTCCATGGTTCTGGGCGACTTTTCTGGTGGTACGCTCGCAGTTCTTGTCGCAGAGCATCTCATTTCGACAAGTTATACCCGTGAGGCTGAAATTCTTGCGGATGATTTTGCTCTGGAGGCACTGCACGAGGCAGAAGTCAGTTCTGAAGGCCTCGCCAGTTTTTTTGATTACATTCTCGGACTGGAAGGCGGCGGCCCCGCGCTCCCCGCTTATCTTAACACTCACCCGCCTTCACAAGCGCGCGCTGACAAATCCCGCGCTCATGCAGAAACACAGTCCAAGACGTCTTCTGTGCTGACAGATGCCAAATGGACGGCGCTCAAAGCGATCTGCGACTGACTGGGTCAAGCGCGGCCGATCTGCTGGCTTCTTCTTTCCAGAGATATCCCACGGGGCGCGGGGGGCTGGTTCCGCGCCTGAGCGCCGCGGCTCACACACATCGTAAGAGCTCAGTGCAAGAGCGTCACTTCTAGGGGTGACACCCCACCAGCGCTCGGTTACCCTTCACAAGTGAACAAGGAGGGACTCATGTTTTACGGGATCTGGAACAAGAAAGGGTGATCGCCAAAGCCCCGGCGAAAAACCTCCAAAGCCCGCGCCGTGCTGCGCGGACACATCTTATTTCCAAGGCTCCAGATCATGAAAAAGCTTTTCACCTATTTCGAAACTCTCGTTGATCCCTACACATCCTACCCAAATGAAGATGTTCCGCCTAAAACACTTTGGCGCTTCATGCTGGGCTATACGCGCCCGTTCAAAACTGTGTTCTGGGCGGCAGGTATTCTCTCGATTGTCGTCGCCGCCATCGAAATTGCACTGATCTATTATACAGGCTGGCTCGTTGATGTGCTGACGGGCGCGCCCGCTGATGTCTGGGCTGCGCATGGCAGCTTTCTGATCGGGCTGGCCCTCTTTGTGCTACTCATCCGTCCCGCAATCCAGTTTCTGGATGTGCTGCTGCTCAACAATACCATCCTGCCCAATCTTGGTACATTGGTCCGCTGGCGGGCGCACAATCACGTGCTGCGCCAGTCCGTCGGCTGGTTTGAAAACGATTTCGCAGGCCGGATTGCCAACCGTATCATGCAAACGCCTCCCGCCGCGGGCGAGGCGGTGTTTCAAGTCTTTGACGCTCTCACATATTCTGTCGCCTATATCGTGGGCGCGGCGGTCCTGCTCTATGGGGCCGATATGCGCTTGATGCTGCCGCTCGCAGTCTGGCTCATAGGCTATGGCTTGCTCATGCAATGGACATTGAAGCGTGTTGGCCCCGCTTCGCAAAAGGCCTCCGATGCCCGCTCCGCCGTCACAGGTCGTGTGGTGGACAGTTATACCAATATCCATTCAGTCAAAATGTTTGCTCATCATGATGGTGAGATCAACTTCGCCCGCGAAGCTATTGAGGAGGCCCGTCGCACCTTCATTGAAGAAATGCGCATCTATTCGGTGATGGATTTTGTCCTCACTCTGCTCAACGGTGTGCTGATCGTCGGCGTGGTCGGCTGGGCGATCTATCTCTGGATGCAAGGCACAGCTTCCGTCGGCGTCGTCGCGGCGGCTTCGGCTCTCACGCTACGGCTGAATGCAATGACGGGCTGGATCATGTGGGCGCTGACTTCGTTTTTTCGCCAGCTTGGTGTTGTGGCCGAGGGCATGGAAACCATTGCCCAGCCGATTGATCTTACCGATGCAAAAGGCGCTGCGTCCCTTCAAATCGCCAAGGGCGAAATCAAAATTGAAAACTTGATCCACCGCTATGGCCGCGATATTGGCGGCCTTGAAGGGGTGAACCTGACCATCAAGGCAGGCGAAAAAGTCGGTCTCGTCGGGCGCTCGGGTGCGGGTAAGTCGACGTTGGTGAAGCTGCTGTTGCGTTTTTATGATGCCGAGGCAGGGCGCATCTTGATCGACGGTCAGGACATCGCCCAAGTGACCCAAGACAGCCTGCGCCGCCAGATCGGCATGGTGCAACAAGACAGCTCGCTTCTCCACAGGTCACTGCGCGAAAATATCGCCTATGGCCGCCCCGATGCAACGGACGCCGAAATTTGGCAGGCAGCAAAAGAGGCTGAGGCGCTGGAGTTTATCGACACATTGCAAGACCCAGAGGGCCGCCGCGGCATGTCTGCTCATGTGGGCGAAAGAGGTGTCAAGCTTTCGGGTGGTCAGCGCCAGCGCATCACACTTGCCCGCGTGATCCTCAAAAACGCTCCGATCCTGCTGCTCGACGAGGCCACAAGCGCTCTGGACAGCGAGGTCGAGGCAGCCATTCAGGACACGCTTTATGGCATGATGCGCGGCAAAACCGTGATCGCCATCGCGCACCGTCTTTCAACCATCGCGCAGATGGACAGGATCGTCGTTCTCGATAAGGGTCTCATCCTTGAAGAGGGCACACATAAAGAGCTGCTGGCGCGTTGCGGTGTCTATGCCGACCTTTGGGCGCGCCAGTCAGGCGGGTTTCTCGCCGACGGCGCAGAAGAAGAGGCAGCAGAATAATGGCCGACACCGCTTATCAGCGCCTCGTCTGGAGGGCCGCAAGCCTGATTGACCCGTCTCGCCCTGCGCGCGGCGCGCCGCCAACCGAGCTTTGGGGCTTCGCGCGCTGGTGTATTAGCGGTGCATGGCCCGTGATCGCTCTGGCGGGGTTTATATCCGCCTTGTCAGGGGCCTCCGAAGTCCTGTCGATGTATGTGCTCGGCGAAGTTGTCGATCTTACAGCAAGCGATGCCCCTTTGGGCAACCACATCTCGCTGCTGGCCTTCGGGGTGTTCCTCCTCATTGGCCTGCGCCCTGCCTTCTTTGGCCTGAATGCAGCGTTTCAGTCGGTCGTGCTTGGGCCCAACCTTTTCAAGCAAATTTTGGGGCGTCTCAACCGTTGGACGCTCGGTCAATCGGTCGGCTACTTTGATGACGACTACGCGGGTCGCCTCGCACAAAAGCAGGTGCAGGCCACCCGTTCGCTCACCGAAGTGGTGATCGAGACGGTCAATGCCATCCTATTCGCGCTCGCCTCGGTTATCGGCTCCGCTATCCTCGTCGCGGCAAGTGATCTGCGGCTTCTGCTCATCCTCTTTGGCTGGATCGTCCTCTACGGTGGCTATTTGCGATACTTCCTGCCGGGCATCCGTGCCCGCTCAAAAGTGCGCGCCGCCGCGCAAGCCATGGTTTCAGGGCAGGTGGTCGATACAATCACCAATATCAAAACAGTAAAGCTTTTTGCTGGCGACGCTGTTGAGGAAGCCGCGACAGCCGATGTCCTCGAAACCCTGCGCGAGCGTGCAGTTGATTTCGGTGAGCTGAGCTCAATCTTTCGCTATGGCCTGATCTTTATTGCTGGCTGTCTGCCCGTGGCGCTGCTTGGCGCTGCACTCCTCTGGCGCGACTCAGGCGTTACCCCAGGCGATATCGCAGCCACAGGCGCTGTTTCTATCCGCCTTGCGCAAATGTCGGGTTGGATCAGCTTTGTCTTGATGACAATCTATATGCACCTCGGTGAAGTCGAAGACGGTATGCGCACACTTGCCCCCGCCAAGCGCCTACGCGCTGGGGCAGGGGCCTCGCTCGCGGTGCCGGAAGGCGAAATCAGGTTTGAGAATGTGACGTTCTGCTACGGCCGCGAGATTGGCGGGGTCAACGGCATCTCTCTCAAGATCAAAGCTGGCGAAAAGCTCGGCATCGTGGGGGCCTCAGGCGCAGGCAAGTCTACGCTCGTGTCTCTTTTGCTCAGGCTCTATGATCCGGAAGAAGGCCGCGTCATGATTGACGGGCAAGACATATCAAATGTGACAGAGCCAAGCCTGCGTTGCGCGATCGGCATGGTCACGCAAGAGACCGCGCTCTTCAATCGCTCGGCGCGAGACAACATCACTTACGGCCGCGACGATGCGAGCGAGGCTGTCATCGCTGCGGCTGTGAGCAAAGCCGAAGCGCAGGACTTTATCGAAACTCTGCAAGATGGGCAGGGCCGTCGCGGGTATGATGCCCATTTGGGCGAGCGCGGCGTGAAGCTCTCGGGGGGGCAGCGCCAGCGCATCGCTTTGGCCCGCGCGATTCTCAAAGACGCACCAATCCTTGTTCTCGACGAAGCGACCAGCGCGCTGGATAGCGAAGTCGAAGCCTCGATCCAGACTGCGCTGACGCGTGTCATGGAGGGCAAAACCGTGTTGGCGATTGCCCACCGGCTTTCAACGATTGCCGCCATGGACCGCATCATCGTCATGCGAGACGGTGCGATCGTTGAACAAGGCACGCATGATGCACTCATCGCCAAGGGTGGCATCTATGCAGACCTTTGGGCACATCAATCAGGCGGCTTTCTTGCCAGCTAGACAAACGAGAAGCGCAGCCTGCCGAAATCTGCTTAAAGAGCGCCTCTATCGGCTTGACGGGGCAGGTGATTCCGCCTAATGACACCGAACAGAATTCACGGAGACCGTTTTTCGGTGTCCTATTATATGGCCGCAGTGATTGCTGGCTCTAAGACTAAAATGAGGATGAACCCATGTCACGCGTTTGCGAATTGACCGGAAAAGGCCCGATGGTTGGCAACAATGTGAGCCACGCCAAAAACAGAACGCGCCGTCGCTTTCTGCCAAACTTGAACGACGTGACGCTCCAGTCAGAGACACTGGGCCGCGGCTTCAAACTGCGTATCTCTGCTCACGCTCTGCGCTCTGTCGATCACCGTGGTGGTTTGGACAAGTTCTTGGCAAAAGCCAAAGACGCCGAGCTCTCGGCGCGCGCGTTGAAAATGAAAAAAGACATCAGCAAAGCTCAAACAGCTGAAGCTTAAGCTCTTTTGACGTTTCGTTTTTTGAACAGCCCTGCCTTTCGGCGGGGCTGTTTCATTTTGTCCTCTTGCAACTTTCGCGCTGTCGCTTAAGTCTGCGCTCATGAAGGCTTTGCGCTCATATATCTCCGCCTTTGTGGTCGCTGTTCTGGTGCTCACAGGGCAGGCTATGGCCGAAGCCCGCATGATGACCTCGCCGACAGGTGAGATCGTCATTTGCACAGGCACTGGCCCTCTGGCCGTGTCGGTTGATTCCTCAGGTCAGCCCACGGGCCCCGCCCATATCTGCCCTGAGTGTGCCCTTGCTCTATTCGCTGATTTTTCCGCCCCCGTCACGGCGCCGCTGCGCGTGATGGTCGGGGGCGAGCGCGTAAGCTTTACCCATGGAGCGCGCGCGCCCGCTCTCGGCATCTTAAAAGCCAGCGCTCGCGGCCCACCCGCAACCGTCTGACGTTTTACAGACAGGCCTTTGGGCCACCCTAACTCCTTATAAATTCACAGAAAGGTAGAGCTATGACTCTCAAAACGACTCTTATGGCGGCCGTTGCCGCTGCTGCACTCGCGTTGCCGGCCTTTGCCGATGGCATGATGATCAAAGACAGCTATGCCCGCGCGGCAGGCATGAGCGCCTCCGCAGGCGCGGCCTTTATCGTCATCGAGAATCACACAGGTGATGACGATCGCCTGATTGGCGCAAGCTCTGAGATTGCGAAGCGCGTCGAGCTGCACACCCATATTGAAGACGCAAATGGCGTTATGAAAATGACCCATGTTGAAGAGGGCTTCCCTGTTGCCGCAGGCGAGACCATCATGATGCAACGTGGCGGTCAGCACGTTATGTTCATGGGCCTCAACGACGCCATGGAGCAAGATGATATGGTTACCGTCACATTGACCTTTGAAAAGGCTGGCGATGTTGTTGTCGAAGTGCCTGTCGATCTGGAGCGCAAGCCTATGCATGGTGGTATGCAGATGAACCACGGCACAATGAAAAAAGACGGCGACAGCTGATCTCAAAGGGGGTTGCGCCGCCTGTCGGCCCCGCCCAGTGGGGGCTCTGCCCC
>NZ_JAQWYD010000090.1:0-8892 GCF_029254145.1 Lentibacter sp. | reverse complement strand
GGCTGTCGTGACGCTGCTTTACGGTTGTGGCTTGCGGATATCAGAAGCGCTCAGCCTGACCATGGCGAATGCGCCCCTGCCTCAAGTCCTACGCATCACAGGCAAAGGCGGCAAAGAACGCGTTGTCCCTGTGATTGCCGCGGCCCGCGCGGCCGTTGAGCACTATCTCAAGGCCTGCCCCTTCGCCTCACACGAAGGTCCGCTCTTTCGCGGTGTACGCGGTGGTGCGCTCAGCCCACGCCTGATCCAGAAGGTCATGCAAGCAGCCCGCCTCCAGCTCGGCCTGCCCGCCTCAGCCACGCCTCACGCCATGCGCCACAGCTTCGCGACACACCTTCTGGCGGCAGGCGGCGATCTACGCGCAATCCAAGAGCTTCTGGGCCACGCGTCGCTTTCTACAACGCAGGCCTATACAGCAGTTGATGCCCGTCACTTGCTTGATGTATACGAAAAATCTCACCCCAAATCCGCGAGCAACAGCACATGACACTTCAAGCCAAAGCCCTCGCGGTTCATCTCCTCACAGCCACAGGCGCCGTCTTCGCCATGCTCGCCATGTTGGAAGCCATCGAGCGCGACTGGGCCATGATGTTTGTTTGGCTTATCGTCGCCTTCGCGGTTGATGGCATAGATGGCCCCCTCGCACGCCACTACAACGTCAAGACTTACGCGCCACAGTTTGACGGCGTTTTGCTCGACCTGATCATCGACTACCTCACGTATGTCTTTATCCCCGCCTATGCGCTTTATGCGTCAGGGCTAATGGATGGCTGGTCCGGCTGGGCCGCAATTATCGTAATCACCTTCGGGTCTGCGATGTATTTTGCCGACACCCGCATGAAGACCGCCGACAACTCCTTCTCAGGCTTTCCCGGCTGCTGGAATATGGTGATCCTCGTGCTCTTCGCGCTCTCACCGCCTTGGCAGGCCTGCCTAGGCCTTGTCGCTCTGCTGACAGTGGCAATGTTCGTGCCCGTAAAATTCGTGCACCCCGTCCGAACAGACCGCTGGCGCACCCTATCCCTGCCCATGGCACTGGCTTGGACCGTCTTCGCAGGCTTTGCAGCATGGGAAGGGTTTGACCCGATCCCCGTTGTTTTCTGGGGCCTCATGATCACTTCGATCTACCTCCTCATCGCAGGCGCAGCACAACAGCTGATGTATGGGGCAGACGGATAAAGCCGACCTTGATCACACAGCGACGTCACAACGCTCAAGGCTCGAACGTCTAGCAGTATCCATTAGGCCAGTTGTCAGCCGTTCGGGTTTGGCTTCTGAACACTTCGCCGCTTCTCAAAATCAACACTTGGTGGAAAATGCAGCTTTAACAGGCATGCTGTCCAAAAATTATGCAGTCACGGGAGTTTTCATCGACAGAACACACTAATCTCTGGCGGCTCGATCAGCAGGTGCGCTTAAAGTTTTGAGCTTGGAGGATTGGGCTTGGTGGAAGCGTCGTTCTTCGACGAAATGTGGGGCAACGATGAGCAGCTTAGGCCGCCGTATAAAAAATTCCAGAGTTGGTTCAATGGCGAAGATCCCAAGCGCTTGCGCTCAAAACAGCGCGAAGCCGAAGAGCTTTTTCGGCTAACGGGAATAACTTTCAACGTCTATGGGCGTTCTGAGGCCGAAGAACGGCTAATCCCTTTTGATATTATCCCGCGGGTTATTTCTGAACGCGAATGGGCGCGCGTCACCAGAGGGATCGAACAACGCGTTCGAGCGATCAACGCCTTTTTGCATGATATTTACCACAAACAAGAGATCATCAAGGCAGGCCGCATTCCACGCGAAATGATCAGCCAGAACGTCGCGTTTGAGCCCCGAATGATCGGCGTAACACCACCTGGCGGCATCTATACCCATATTGTCGGGATCGATCTTGTTCGCACGGGGCCAGATGAGTTCTTCGTCCTTGAAGACAACGCCCGCACGCCAAGCGGTGTCAGCTATATGCTCGAGAACCGCGAGACGATGCTGCAGATGTTTCCTGAGCTATTTTCGCAAAACCGCGTGAAAAGCGTTCAAAGCTATCCAACAGATCTGCGGCAATCGCTTTCAGCCTGTGCACCTGAACGCACCCATGCGTCCCCTGTGGTGGCTGTTCTCACTCCGGGAATCTACAACTCCGCTTATTTTGAACATGCTTTCCTCGCGGATCAAATGGGCGCTGAGCTGGTTGAAGGGCATGACCTCCAAGTGCGTGACGGGCGCGTCGCAATGCGCACAACACGGGGCTACAAACCAATTGATGTCCTCTACAGGCGCGTGGATGACGAGTTTCTCGATCCCTTGAACTTCAATCCTGACAGTCAGCTCGGCGTCCCAGGGCTTATGGATGTTTACCGCTCGGGCGGCATCACGCTCGCCAATGCACCTGGCACAGGCATCGCAGACGACAAGGCGATCTACAGCTACATGCCTGAGATTGTCGAATTCTACACAAGCGAAAGACCCCTCTTGCGCAATGTACCCACGTGGCGATGCGCCGAACCAGACCAGCTGGCCCACGTTCTGGACAACCTTGAAGCTCTGGTGGTCAAAGAGGTGCATGGCTCGGGTGGTTACGGGATGCTCATAGGCCCAGCGGCCTCAAAAAAAGAGATCGCAGCTTTCAGACGCAAGCTGAAGGCCCGGCCAGGCAATTACATCGCCCAACCCACACTCAGTCTCTCGACAGTGCCAATCTTCGCAAAGCAAGGGTTGAGCCCAAGACACGTGGATTTGCGGCCCTTTGTCTTGGTGAGCCCTGGGGAGATCAAAGTCACGGCTGGTGGTCTGACTCGCGTGGCGCTCAAGAAGGGCTCGCTGGTGGTTAACTCAAGCCAAGGCGGCGGAACCAAAGACACCTGGATCGTGGAGGACTGACGCGATGCTCGGCAAAACCGCCAATGGCCTCTATTGGATGTATCGCTCGCTGGAGCGCGCGGAGAATACCGCACGGCTGATTGAAACTGGCCAGCGCATCGCACTGACGCGCCTTGAACTCGGGGACGACGAATGGCGGTCTGTTCTGCAAACGGCGGGCAGTCTTGAGCAGTTCGAAGCCAGTCGTGCCATCCTAACCAAGGACGCCGCAATCGACTGGCTCCTAAGTGATAGAGCGAACCCTTCTTCGGTTTTGTCCTCCATCGAACGGGCGCGACAGAATGCACGCCTTGTTCGCACCGCTCTGACACATGAAGTCTGGGAGTCCACAAATGCCGCCTATATGAGCGCCTGCTCCTTGCTCTCCCGCAAAGTTGGCGAGCGTGATTTGCCAGGCGTTTTGGGCGTATTGCGCCAGCGCTCCGCCGTCGTCAGAGGCATGACCCACGGCACGATGCTGCGCAACGAGATCTACGATTTCGCGCGGCTCGGAACCTTCATAGAACGGGCCGACAACACAGCACGCATTTTGGATGTAAAATACTATGTGCTACTTCCATCCGCGAGCGCAGTGGGTACATCACTCGACAATGTGCAATGGGAAACAATCTTGCGGTCTGTTTCGGCGCGCGGAGGGTTTCGCATGGCCTATGGATCCAGCGGAGGGACGCGCGAGATCGCTCAGTTCCTGATACTCGACAAGCGGATGCCACGATCCTTGGCCTTCTGTGTGAGCAAGCTGCGCGACAATCTCGGCTACCTTAACCGGGGCTATGGACGGCTTGGCCCTGCGCAGTTCAAAGTCCAACATATTGAAGGCACATACCTGCGTCATGACATCGACGCAGTCTTTGAATTCGGCCTTCACGAACACATTCAGAAAATCCTGGCGCTTCTGGCAGAGTTGTCAGGGCAGATTGAAGCCGACTATCGGTTCTATGAGTAGACAATGCGATTAATCATTCGTCATCAGACACGCTACCAGTTCGAAACGCCTGTGAAATACGGGCTACAACAGCTGCGCAAGACACCAAAATCTTCGCACCAACAATCCGTTGTGTCTTGGCGGACGCTGATCACTGGTGGAAAAAGCGAGTTGCACTGCGAAGATCACCACAACAACACCGTAGAACTGCTGAGTTTCGAGCGTGAGGCATGCGAATTGACCGTTGTGAGCGAAGGTGAGGTCGAGATGAGCGACAGCCACGGAGTGGTCGGGCGTCACACAGGAAAAGCGCCTCTATGGCTATTTTTAAACTCCACACCTCGCACCCAGCCGCGCCAAGGCGTTCAAGGCATTCTACGCAAAACACCGAAATGCGAGCCACTGGATCAGTTGCATGCCTTGTCCAGCGTCATTCGGGAGACTGTTGCATACGAAGTCGGTGCCTCAGAGGCCGACTGGAGCGCAGAAGACGCGCTCGCTGCGGGAAAAGGCGTATGTCAGGATCACACACATATCTTCCTGAGTTGTGCTCGCGCGCTTGGCTATCCGGCTCGCTACGTCTCGGGCTATCTGATGCTGAATGATAGAATTGTGCAGGATGCCATGCACGCATGGGCAGAGGCACATATCGACGGTCTGGGCTGGGTCGGTTTCGACGTGTCCAACGGCATTTCGCCTGATACACGATATGTACGAGTGGCATCAGGCCTCGACTATGCCGATGCCGCCCCAGTCTCGGGAACCCGCATCGGCGGGAACACCGAGACTCTGTCAGTCGCAATTGATGTAGTACAGCAATAGGAATACCCAAATGACTTACTGTGTGGGAATGATGCTCAAACAGGGGCTCGTCTTCATGTCCGACACGCGGACAAACGCAGGGCTCGACAATATTTCGACATTTAGGAAAATGGCGATCTGGGAGGCGCCGGGCGAGCGTTCAATTACGCTGATGTCCGCAGGCAACCTTGCAACCACACAGGCCGTCGTGAGCTTGCTGGATGAGCGCAGCAAATCACAGGAAGAACGTGCGCCATCTCTCTTGGCCGTTCCATCAATGTTTCAAGCCGCCCGCATGGTGGCCGAAGTGCTGCGCGAAGTGATCGAACAACACGCCGATACAGGTCAGCGCGCCGACAGCACTTTCAACGCAACCTTGATCCTCGGGGGCCAGATCAAAGGCGGACCACACCGGCTTTTTCTGATCTACCCCGAAGGCAATTTTATTGAAGCAGCCGAGGACACGCCCTTCTTCCAGATCGGCGAGACAAAGTATGGCCGTCCGATCCTTGTACGCGCCTATGAACCAGACATGAGCTTTGAAGCGGCAATGAAGCTTTTGCTCGTCAGCTTTGATTCAACACTCAAAGCCAATCTGACCGTCGGTGCGCCCTTCGACTTTCATTGCTACGACGCAGACAGCCTGAAAACGGGACGGACTGGGCGCGTGGCAAGTGACGACGCCTACTTTCAAAAGGTGTCCGAAGGCTGGGGAGAAGCGCTACGAGACGCCTTGGATATGCTGCCAGAATTCACACTGGGCCCCACACCCTGAGAAAGCCCGCAGCAGCGCCGCGTTGCTTTCTATTTTGGCTATTTTGCAAATTCCTTTGCCTGTTCACGCAGTGCAAATTTCTGAATTTTTCCTGTCGAGGTTCTGGGAATGGTTGTCACGACAAACTTTGCAGGCACTTTGTAAGCCGCGAGCTTGTCACGACACCAACTGCGCAGCGCGTCAAGGTCGATCTCCTGACCTGATGCCAGCTCAACAAACGCACAAGGCGTTTCGCCCCATTTTTCGTGTGGCATCGCAACCACGGCGGCAATTTCAACAGAAGGGTAGCTGTAGAGCACCTCTTCCACTTCGATAGATGAAATATTCTCTCCGCCAGAAATAATGATGTCCTTTGAACGGTCCTTGAGCTGGATATAGCCATCCGGATGCACAACCCCCAGATCACCAGAATGGAACCAGCCGCCCTCAAAAGCCTTTTTGGTCGCTGCGGCGTTGCGGAAATAGCCTTTCATCACAACATTGCCGCGAAACATCACTTCACCCATACTTTCGCCGTCGCGCGGGACGGGGCGCATCGTTTCAGGGTCAAGCACATCAAGCCCTTCCAGCGGCAAATAGCGGACCCCTTGGCGAGACTTGAGGCGCGCTTGCTCCTCACTAGGCAAGGCTGACCAGCTTTCGTGCCAGTCGTTCACAACCGCTGGTCCATAGGTTTCGGTTAGCCCGTAAAGGTGGGTCACATCAAAGCCTGCCGTCCTCATATCGGCCAATAGCTTTTCGGGCGGTGGCGCGGCGGCCGTGAAGAACTGCACAGTATGGTCGAGTGTGCGCTGTTGATCTGCGGGTGCGGAAATCATCAGGGACATAACGATAGGTGCGCCGCACAGGTGCGTTACTTTCTCGTCTGCCAAGGCGGTCCAGATCGGCTCGGCGCGCACCTGCCGCAAACAAACATGCGTCCCGACAATCGCTGAAAGAGTCCATGGGAAACACCAGCCGTTGCAGTGAAACATTGGCAAAGTCCAAAGATAGACTGCATGTTTTCGCATTGAGGTGGTGAGCGCATTGCCCTGCGCCAATAGATACGCGCCCCGATGATGGGAAACCACGCCCTTTGGATCACCCGTTGTTCCAGAAGTATAATTGATTGAAATCGCGTCCCATTCATCTTCAGGCATAAGCCATTCAAAAGCGGGATCACCTTCTGCGAGGTAGCTTTCATAATCGACGCCATCAAAGGCTAGGCGCGCACCATCAAACTCGGGGTCGTCCACCTGAATGATCAGTGGGCTGACCTCTGCCAGCGCAAGCGCGTCTTGCATCAGGGGCAGAAACTCGGCGTCCACAATGACAACCTTTGACATGGCATGATCAAGCTGGAAGGCGATGATAGCTGCGTCCAGCCGCGTATTGATAGAATGAAGAACGCCGCCGCACATGGGCACACCATAATGGCACTCCAGCATCGCGGGCGTGTTGGGAAGCAACGCCGAAACAGTATCCCCCCGCGTTACTCCACTCTGAGACAGTGCCGACGCCAGCTGGCGCGAGCGCGCATAAAACGCCGCGTAGCTACGGCGCAGCACACCATGGATGATTGCCGTATGATCTGGAAAAACCATGGCTGCGCGCTCAAGAAATGTGAGCGGTGTCAGCGGCTGAAAGTTTGCTGGAGTACGGTCCAGATCTGTATTGTATGGGTTGGCACTCATATCTCAGGCATCCTGCCAGCGGGGTTGACGCTTTTCGATGAAGGCCCCGATGCCCTCTTCTGCGTCGCGGGCCATCATATTCTCAACCATCACCTGCGAGGCGTAGTCGTAGGCCTGCGAGAGCGGCATTTCGCGCTGCGCGTAAAAGGCGCGCTTGCCTGTCGCCAATGTCATGCTTGATTTCGAGGCAATCTTCCACGCCATTTCCAAAACCGCAGCCTGGAGCATATCTTCTGACACAACGCGGTTGACCAAACCGATTTCAGCGGCGCGGGCAGCAGATGTCATATCGCCCGTCAGCAACATTTCCATTGCATGTTTGTTGGACACATTTCTCGACAGCGCCACCATGGGTGTCGAGCAGAACAGACCAATATGAACCCCTGGTGTGCTAAACTGCGCGCTTTCGGCTGCCAGTGCGAGATCGCAACTTGCGACCAGCTGACAGCCCGCCGCTGTAGCGATCCCTGTGACTTCGGCAATCACTGGCTTTTGGCAGTTCACAATCCCCTGCATCACGCCTGCGCACATAGACATAACCGATGCGAAATAGGCTCTTCCGCCGTCAGGCTTGCTGCGCCCCGCAGTCATCTCTTTCAAGTCGTGACCCGCGCAAAAGGCAGGTCCGTTTGCGGAAAGGATAATAACACGAACAGACGGATCATCGCTCGCCTCGTCAAAGGCCGCACCAAGCGCCGCGAGCATTGCTTCGGACAATGCATTGCGCTTTTTGACATCATTCAAGGTCAGGCGAAGGATGCCTTCTTCATTCAAGGTCTTCAGGAGGATATCGGTAGAGTGGATGGCGCGGCTCCCTGCTGTGCTTAGCGGATGTTGATCTCGACACTGTCGGCAAGTGTATTGGCAATAAAACAATAGCGATGCGCACGGTCCTGCATCTCGCTCAGTTGCGCGTCAGAAACGGCAAAGCCCGTGTCAAAGCGCACCACAGGATGCAGATCAATCCGCGTCACCGACATCTGCCCTTTCGGATTTTTGCCAAGATGGGCCTCGGCGTAGTCGTGATATGAGGCAACTGGCCAATCCGCTTTGGCAGCGAGCGCCAGAAACGTCATCATGTGACAGCTCGACAAGGCAGATGCGAGCGCCTGTTCAGGATTGGTATTTGCCGGATCGCCACCCCAATCGGGGGCAGAGTCCACTGTAATGTCATAGTTGGTATTCATCTGCACAGTATGTGCGTTTGAATATGTACCAGTGGCGAACACTGGCTCGGCACGCTGCCAATGCAGCTCAATCGACAGATCAGACATATTTTTCAAGTCTCTAATAAAGTTTGAGAAAAGAGCAGCGCGCACATTCGTCTGAGGCAGCGCGCCGCTTTAGATACGCAGGCCTCAGGCCGCTGCGATCTGCTTTTTGGGGTCATAAAACGGACGTTCTACAACTGTCGCAGTTACAGGACCAGACTGAGTGACAACCTCGACAGTGGCTCCCAACACGGCTGCATCCGCCACAACCATCGCCAGAGCGATGTTTTTCTCAAGGCGCGGGGAATAGACCGCAGATGTGACTTTGCCGATCTCGTTTCCACCCTGATTGATTGTCCAGAACGTTGTGTTCGGGCCTTTCAGCGGGGCGCACTCGATCACCAGACCAACTTGCTTGCGCTTGGGGCCGTCTTCGCTGATGCGGCGCAATGCAGCCTTACCGATAAAATCGGCCTCCATGTCGAGGTTCACAAGACGATCAAAACCAAGCTCGTAGGGGTTTGTGCCAATGTCTGCATCGGCATGATAGGACAACATCCCGCCTTCGATCCGGCGGATCGAGGAGGTGTGACCTGGTTTGAGGCCATGTGCCTGGCCTGCGGCCATGATCCGCTCCCA
>NZ_JAQWYD010000051.1:0-20215 GCF_029254145.1 Lentibacter sp. | reverse complement strand
CATCTGGTACAAATGCGGTGCGCTACGGCACAATGCGGGAAAACGTCTTGGCACTGGAAGTCGTGTTACCCGACGGTGAGATCATTCAAACTGGCAGCCGCGCGCGGAAATCCTCAAGCAGGTATGACCTAACACATCTTTTTGTGGGGTCTGAAGGGACCCTTGGCATCATTACAAACACGTCGCCGCGCCTGCGCGCGTAGGGAATAACCCATGCAATAGCAAGGCAGTCATACGCTACTTGCCCCAGTTCTACGCCATTTTGTCTCGCTGGTTGTCTCGCTGAAAAACAAAGGGCTCAGCACTAAAAGCGCTAAGCCCTTAATTTAATGGTGAGCCGTGATGGGTTCGAACCATCGACCTACTGATTAAAAGTCAGTTGCTCTACCAACTGAGCTAACGGCCCACTAGGCGGCCTATCTAGAAAGAGAGAGGGGGGCGGTCAACCCCGAAAATCACGGAAAGTGAGGCGGATACTGGATTATATTGCGGCGGGGGCGTATATGCGGCCTATGAACACGCGCGAGACACATATTCCCTTCATGAAAATGCACGGGCTGGGCAATGATTTTGTCATTATCGACTCGCGCGGACAGCTCGGCCGTGTCGATAACACGCTTGCGAAGGCTATGGGTGACAGACACCGCGGCGTCGGATTCGACCAGCTCGCAGAGCTGACCGATTCCCCCACCGGGGATGTTCACCTCACATTTTGGAACTCCGACGGAACAGCGGCTGGCGCTTGCGGCAATGCCACGCGCTGCATTGCACACCATATTCTTCTCGAAACAGGCCAGACAAAGCTACACATCACAACCGAGCGTGGCGATCTCTATGCACGTGAAGCAGGCGATGGCCTCACCTCCGTCAATATGGGCGCCCCACTTCTGAATTGGGACGAGATTCCCCTCGCCGAGGCCATGGACACTCTGGCACTGCCGATTGAAGGCGCGCCAACCGCAACGAGCATGGGCAATCCGCATTGCACATTCTTTGTCGACGATGCTGAAGCCGTCGCCGTCACAGAGCTAGGCCCCATTTATGAGCATCATCCGCTCTACCCTGAGCGCACCAATGTCCAATGGGCGAGCCTTATTGGCGCTGATCATATTCGCATGCGGGTCTGGGAGCGCGGCGCAGGCCTCACCGAGGCCTCTGGCACATCCTCTTGCGCCACGGTTGTAGCCGCCGCACGGCGCGGGCTGACCGGCCGCAAAGCCCGTGTCGATCTGGATGGCGGAACCCTCTTTATTGACTGGCGCGATGATGGCGTCTGGATGACTGGGCAAACAGCCCATGTCTTCAACGGGCAGTGGCGTCTGACATGAGCGCCCCAAAGTTTACGACACTGGGCTGCCGTCTCAACGCCTACGAAAGCGAAGCCATGCGCGAGCTGGCCACAGCCGCAGGGCTGAGCAATGTGCAGGTCATCAACACCTGTGCCGTGACAGCCGAGGCCGTGCGCAAAGCCAAAAAAGAGATTCGCAAGCTCGCCCGCGAGAACCCAACCGCGCCCATCATCGTCACAGGCTGCGCCGCGCAGACCGAGCCTGAGACATTTGCCGCCATGGCCGAAGTCACCCGCGTTGTTGGCAACCATGAAAAGATGCAGCCAGATACATGGCAGAGCCTCGCGCCCGACCTCATCGGCGAGACAGAAAAAGTTATCGTCAACGATATCATGTCGGTCACAGAGACAGCAGGCCACATGATCGACGGCTTCGGCACGCGCAGCCGCGCCTATGTGCAGGTCCAGAACGGTTGCGATCATCGCTGCACCTTCTGCATCATTCCTTATGGCCGTGGCAACTCTCGCTCCGTGCCAGCGGGCGTTGTGGTTGAACAGATCAAGCGCCTCGTCGGACGCGGCTTCAACGAGGTTGTCCTCACAGGTGTTGATCTCACGAGCTGGGGCGCCGACTTGCCTGCCGCCCCGCGCTTTGGCGATCTGGTGATGCGCATCCTCAAGCTTGTGCCAGATTTGCCGCGCCTGCGGATCTCGTCGATCGACAGTATCGAGGCCGATGACAACCTCATGCAAGCCATCGCCACAGAGCCGCGCCTTATGCCACATCTGCACCTCAGCCTGCAGCACGGCGACGATCTTATTCTAAAGCGCATGAAGCGGCGGCACTTGCGTGACGATGCAATCCGCTTCACTGAAGAAGCCCTCAAGCTGCGTCCCGAGATGACCTTCGGCGCTGATATCATAGCTGGCTTCCCCACCGAAACAGAGGCGCATTTCGCAAACTCCCTCAAGCTTGTCGACGACTGCCAGCTCACGTGGCTGCACGTCTTCCCCTACTCTGCCCGCGAAGGTACGCCCGCCGCGCGGATGCCCGCCGTGAATGGTACAGCCATAAAGGAGCGTGCCGCTGCCCTGCGCGCTGCAGGAGAGCGGCGCGTCGCCATGCACCTCGCCACCCAGCAGGGCCGCAACCATTCTATCTTGATGGAAAACCCTCACATGGGCCGCACCGAACAGTTCACTGAAGTGCGCTTTGATTTGCCCCAAACCGAAGGCGCGCTTGTCAGCGGTCGCATCACAGGAAAAGACGGAGCTGCGCTTCTTGCCGAGGCGCTCTGATGTTGCCTGTCCTCTGGTCGTTCCGCCGCTGTCCCTACGCCATGCGCGCACGGCTCGGCCTCGCCTCCGCAGGACAACAGGTCAGTCTGCGCGAAATAGTGCTGCGCGACAAACCAGAGGCTTTCCTCAAAACATCAAAGAGCGCCACCGTGCCTTGCCTTGATTTTGGCGCAGAGCAGATCGACGAAAGCCTCGATATCATGCTGTGGGCGCTGTCACAGTCAGACCCTGAAGACCTGCTGGCTATGCCTGCGCTTGGCCATGAGCTGATCGCCGAATGCGACGGCCCCTTCAAGGCCGCGCTCGACCGCAGCAAATACGCAACCCGCTTTCAAGACAGCGACCCCCTCGAAGAGCGCGCCAAGGCCAGCGCCTTTATCGCCAAGCTTGAGGCCCAGCTTGGCGCAAGCCCGTGGCTCTTCGGGATAGCTCCCAAGCTTGCTGATGTCGCGATCTTGCCGTTCGTGCGCCAGTTCGCTCATATAGATCAAACATGGTTTGCGTCTGAGCCTTGGCCAGCGGTCCAAAGCTGGCTTGCCGCCTTCAAAGCCTCAGACCGCTTCACGCGCATCATGCAAAAATACCCACCCTGGCAGCCCTCCGACACGGGCCACCCCTTCCCCGAGAGCTGACATCATGCACCCAAACCCAGCCTTCCGCTCTGCCGAAACAGAGCAAAACCTCGCCTTCGCCCGCGCGCAAAGCTTCGGTCTCCTCGCCCT
This sequence comes from Lentibacter sp., assembly GCF_029254145.1. GTDB lineage: Bacteria > Pseudomonadota > Alphaproteobacteria > Rhodobacterales > Rhodobacteraceae > Lentibacter. Next base: position 16,906 of record NZ_JAQWYD010000051.1, on the reverse strand, counting down.
CAGCACCGAAGGCGCGTCACTGATCAGCCATATCCCGTTTCAGCTTTCAGAAGACGGAACGCACGCCGAGCTACACCTCGTGCGCTCCACCGAAATCACCCGCGCGCTCAAAGCACCCACGCCTGCGCGCCTCGCCGTGCAAGGCCCGCACAGCTATATCTCGCCCGACTGGTATGGCGTCCCCGATCAAGTCCCGACATGGAACTATGTGGCCGTTCACCTCACAGGCACGCTCGAGCGCCTGCCAGACAGCGCGCTTGAAGGCATCCTTGCGCGCCTCTCGGCCCAGTTTGAGGCCCGCCTTGCGCCCAAACCCGAATGGACCATGGGCAAGATGACCCCTGATGTGCTCGACAAAATGATGCGCCAGATCGTTCCCTTCCGCCTCACCATCGAGAGCATCCAAGGCACATGGAAGCTCGGCCAGAACAAGCCTGACGCTGCCCGCCTCGGCGGCGCTGATGGCGTGGCAGAGGCAGGCCTCGGCCTTGAAACCGCTGCCCTCGCTGCATTCATGCGCAAGCCCCCTGCCTGACGCTAGACAGCGCCGCTCGGCGCCCCTAACGTGAGCGCTTAACAAGACCCGCGAACAGGAACCCACCATGCAGCTTATCTCCTCACAAGCCTCTCCCTTCGTGCGCAAAGTGCACGTCGTTCTGCACGAAACAGGCCAGTCGCAAGACATCGAAGTCATCGAGGCGGGCACAACCCCGATCAACACGCCAGACCACGTGCGCGCCGCCAATCCGACAGGCAAGATCCCCGCGCTGATCCGCCCTGACGGCCCCGCGCTGCACGACAGCCGCGTTATCACCCGCTTTCTTGACGCGCGTGCCAAGAGCGGCCTCTACCCCGAGGCGCGCATCTGGGAGGTGCTGACGCTAGAAAGTATGGCCGACGCCATCATGGATGCCGCCGTGCTGATCACATACGAAGGCCGCGTGCGCCCCGAAGAGCAGCAGTCAGATGTCTGGAAAGAGGCCCAATGGGGCAAGATCCGTGCTGCGCTTGATGTGATCAATGCCCGCTGGATGAGCCACCTCGCAGGCCCGCTCGATGCAAGCCACATCGCCGTTGGCTGCGCCCTCGGATACCTCGATTTCCGCCATGACGCGCGCGGCTGGCGCACCGGCGTGGATGCGCTCGCAAAATGGAACGAAGCATTCCAACAGCGCGACAGCATGCAAGCCACAGCTCCCGCCTAAGCCAAATCAAAAACGCCCCCGACCATCACTGGCGGGGGCGCTTTCTTTTCAGGTGTCAGGCTCTAGAAGAAGCCGAGCTTGTTGGGGTTGTAGCTCATCAAAATGTTCTTCGTCTGCTGGTAGTGGTCCAGCATCATCTTGTGGTTTTCGCGCCCGATGCCCGACTGCTTATAGCCGCCAAAGGCCGCGTGTGCAGGGTATGCGTGATAGTTGTTCACCCAGACGCGCCCTGCCTCCACAGCGCGGCCAAAGCGGTAGCAGCGGTTCGCATCGCGGCTCCAGACACCGGCGCCAAGGCCATACATCGTGTCATTGGCAATCGCGAGCGCCTCGGCCCCGTCCTTGAAGGCTGTGACAGAGACAACAGGCCCGAAGATTTCCTCCTGGAACACGCGCATCTTGTTGTGGCCCTTCAGGATCGTTGGCTGGATGTAGAACCCGCCCGCGATATCGCCGTTGAAGCGTGCCGCGTCGCCGCCCACAAGCACTTCAGCACCCTCTTCACGGCCAATCGTCAGGTAAGACATGATCTTGTCTTGCTGCTCTTGGCTCGCCTGTGCGCCAACCATGGTGTTGATGTCGCGCGGATCGCCCTGCGTGATGGCTTTCACACGCTCGATGCAACGGGCGATGAACTCTTCATAAATGTCTTCCTGAACAAGCGCACGGCTCGGGCAGGTGCAGACTTCGCCTTGGTTGAAAGCAAACAGCACAAAGCCTTCGACAGCCTTGTCCAGAAACGCATCATCTTCCGCCATGATATCGGAGAAGAAGATGTTGGGGCTCTTGCCACCAAGCTCCAGCGTCACAGGGATCAGGTTTTCCGTCGCCGCCTTCATGATGATACGGCCCGTTTCCGTGGAGCCTGTAAACGCAATCTTGGCAATACGCGGGCTTGTCGCGAGCGGTCCGCCCACATCAGGGCCCATACCGTTGACAATGTTGAGCGTGCCCGCAGGCAAGAGATCAGCTACCAGCTCGGCAAAAACCATGATCGCCGCAGGCGTCTGCTCGGCAGGCTTCAGGACAATACAGTTGCCCGCAGCCAACGCAGGCGCAAGCTTCCAAGCCGCCATCAGGATCGAAAAGTTCCAAGGGATGATCTGTCCCACAACGCCAAGTGGCTCGTGGAAGTGATAGGCCACTGTATCAGCGTCAATCTCGCTCATCGTGCCCTCTTGGCCGCGCAACACGCCCGCAAAATAGTGGAAGTGGTCAATCGCCAGCGGAATATCCGCTGCCATCGTCTCGCGGATCGGCTTGCCGTTGTCCCATGTCTCGGCCTGCGCGAGCAGTTCGAGGTTTTCTTCCATGCGGTCGGCAATCTTCAGAATCAGGTTGCTGCGCTCGGCAGCAGAGGTCGCGCCCCAAGCGCCCTTGGCCGCGTGGGCGGCATCAAGCGCAAGTTCGACATCGGCCGCACCAGACATGGCGACTTCGCAGATTTTGCCGCCTGTGATCGGCGTGATGTTGTCAAAATATTTGCCACCAACTGGGGCAACAAACTTGCCGCCAATAAAGTTGTCGTAGCGTGATTTGAAAGGTGAGGCATAACCCGCACCTGTATTCTGTGTCATCTCGTTCATGACAGTCTCCTCCTAAAAACCAGATCCTCCATCTGGATTAAGAGAGAGCAAATCAAAGCTTTCCCCAGCGTCATAGAGGGGCAAAGCACACCATAGGGCACACCTGTCTCACTGCTGAGACAGTTTGCTCAGATGTCGTCGAGTCCCAGCCGTTTCATGCGGCGATAAAGCGTGGCACGCGCCACGCCAAGCTGCCTCGCGGCCTGGCTCACATTGCCATCCGCGCGCGCCAAAGCCCGAATCACAGCCGCCCGCTCGGCCTTCTCAAAGCCGCTGGGCCCGTCGCCACGGCCAAAAATATCAGCCGCAGGCCTTGGGGCAAGCACTCCCGGTGCATCCAGCCCAAAGACCCGCCGCGCCTCGCGCGTGGCGCCGATAACAAGATCATTCTGATCAATCGCCAGAAGCGTCGACGCCTCAGTGTCGTCGCTCTCGCTGACAACAATCCGCGCCTCGGCGAAAGCCGCCTTGAAATGTGCTTCCTCAATTGCCCGCGCCGTCTGCGCGACTTGCGCAGCAATCAGGCGGTTAAAGCCCTCGGTCTGGTCCGAGCGCGCGGAAGAAACATCCAGCGCACCAAGGATCTGCCCGTCATAGCCATAGATCGGCGCATCAATACAGCTCATCGCCGTGTTGCGCGCAAATAAATGCTCGTCGCGGTGAATAATCACCTGCCGCCGCCCTTCCAAACAGGTTCCAATCCCGTTGGTCCCTTCCCGCGCCTCGCTCCAGTTGGCCCCGCTCCAAAGACCCCAGCTCGCAAAAACATCGGCGTCACTCTCGTTGACCCGCTGATCAAGCACAACACCTTCAGAATCAGTCAGCAAAACAGCACATCCCGACTGGCCAACAAGTCAAAACAAGCGATCAAGCCGAGGCGTCGCAACCATGAGAAACTTTTCGCGGTCCTGACGGCGCGCATCCAGCGCCTTCCCCTCAAGCCGCTCTGGTGCGCGGTGCTCGGCTGGGTCAAGCCCGTGCCACGCCCGCGAACGATACCAACTCGCCGCAAGCCGCGACCGCGCCCCCGCCGAGGCCGATTGGGTAACCTCCATCACCCGCTCGATATGACCACTTAATCGTGACATTGGCTCTCCTCCCACTGTCAACAAAACACTATATGCGGATTCGCCGTTTTCTCAAAACGCTGGTTTTAGACAAGATGAAACGTCTCGAATGCCCCTTATCAGCCGCGACAGAACGTATCTGTAACCAATCTAAGCTAGACCTGCGCGAAAAGCAGGTTTAAGAAACCCCGCAAGAGGCTGCAGGAATCTGCGGTCCATGTCCCGTATAGGCGCATAAGCCTGAGAAAAATGGAGAATGCTCGTGTCCAACGCAGAAGATCACGAAGGCACACGTAGAGACTTTATCTACTACGCCACAGCTGGTGCTGGTGCTGTCGCCGCAGGTGCTGCAGTCTGGCCAATGGTCAATCAGATGAACCCATCCGCCGATGTTCAGGCTATGTCGTCTATTCGTGTCGACACGTCAGGCGTTGAAATTGGCACGCAGCTCACTGTGAAGTGGCTGGGTAAGCCTGTCTTCATTCGCCGCCGCACAGCCGAAGAAATCGAAGCTGCGCGCGCCGTGACAATGGACGAGCTCACAATCGACCAGACATCTCAGAACAAAAACAACTTCGATGCAGACGCAAGCGACGAAAACCGCGCGCTCTCAGAAGATGGCGAATGGCTCGTGATGATCGGCGTCTGTACACACCTCGGCTGCGTTCCCATCGGCGATGGCGCGGGTGATTACGGCGGATGGTTCTGCCCGTGCCACGGCTCGCACTACGATACATCAGGCCGTATCCGCAAAGGTCCGGCCCCCCTCAACCTTCTCATTCCAGTTGCCGCCTTTGAAGGCGACGAACTGATCCTCGGATAAGGAAGCGCGCAATGTCTGGTATTCCACACGACCATTACGAGCCGAAATCGGCTGGAGCAAAATGGCTTCACAAGCGTCTGCCCATCGTAGGCCTGCTTTATGACACACTGATGATTCCAACACCAAAGAACCTGAACTGGTGGTGGATCTGGGGCATCGTACTGGCGTTCTGCCTCGCCTTGCAAATCGTCACAGGCATCATCCTCGCGATGCATTATACACCGCACGTTGACATGGCGTTCGCCTCTGTCGAGCACATCATGCGCAACGTAAACGGCGGCCACTTCCTGCGCTATCTGCACATGAACGGCGCATCGCTCTTCTTCTTTGCGGTCTATATCCACATCTTCCGCGGCCTCTACTACGGCTCATATAAAGCCCCACGTGAGGTCACATGGATTGTCGGTATGCTCATCTTCGTTCTGATGATGGCGACAGGCTTCATGGGCTATGTTTTGCCTTGGGGTCAGATGTCCTTCTGGGGCGCGACCGTTATCACAGGCCTCTTCGGCGCGATCCCATTCGTGGGCGAGGGCCTGCAAACATGGCTTCTCGGCGGACCAGCCGTTGATAACGCAACGCTCAACCGCTTCTTCTCACTGCACTACTTGCTGCCCTTCGTGATCGCCGCTCTTGTTATGGTTCACATCTGGGCCTTCCACACCACGGGCAACAACAACCCGACAGGTGTGCCAGTGCGCACAGACTCCAAAGCAGAAGCCGAGAAAGACACGCTTCCGTTCTGGCCATACTTCGTCATCAAGGATCTCTTCGCGCTCGCGATCATCCTGATGGTTTTCTGGGCAATCGTCGGCTTCATGCCAAACTACCTCGGTCACCCCGACAACTACATCGAAGCCAACGCGCTCGTGACACCGGCTCACATCGTTCCCGAATGGTACTTCCTGCCGTTCTACGCGATCCTGCGCGCCTTTACGTCAGAAGTCTGGATCGTGATCGCGGCCAACTGGCTTACAGGTGGCATCATCACAGCGAAGTTCTTCGGTGTTCTGGCCATGTTCGGCGCGATCATTGTCATGGCCCTCGTGCCTTGGCTTGATACTTCCCGCGTTCGCTCTGGCCGCTACCGCCCCATGTTCAAATGGTGGTTCTGGCTCCTAGTTGTCGACTTCATCATCCTGATGTGGCTCGGCGCAATGCCAGCCGAAGAGCCCTATGCAACATGGTCGCTCATCGCCTCGGCGTACTGGTTCGGTTACTTCCTCGTCATCCTGCCTCTCTTGGGCGTGATCGAGAAACCGCTGCCAATGCCGAACACAATCGAAGAAGACTTCGAAGCCCATTATGGCGCCAAAAGCGCCACACCGGCCGAATAAGAAAGGACAAGGGAATAATGTTTAAGAAACTTGCACTCTCCGCAGTCGCAGCCCTCGCCCTCTCAACGGGCGGTGCGCTTGCCGCGGGCGGCGAAAGCCACATCGAAGATGTGGACTTCTCCTTCGAAGGCCCGTTTGGCGCCTTCGATCAAAACCAGCTCCAGCGCGGCCTTCAGGTCTACACCGAAGTTTGCGCTGCATGCCACGGTCTCCAGTATGTGCCCCTGCGCACATTGGGTGACGAGGGCGGCCCACACTTCTCAGATGCTGAAGTGCGCGCCTATTCGTCAAACTTCTCCGTGTTTGATGCTGATCTTGACGACGACCGTGATGCGATCCCAACAGATCACTTCCCGGGATCAGCGCTTGAAAACGCGCCTGATCTGTCTCTGATGGCGAAAAAGCGCGCTGGCTTCCACGGCCCTTACGGCTCAGGCATGAACCAGCTCTTCAAAGGCATGGGTGGCCCCGAGTATATCTACTCGATCCTCACAGGCTACACTGGCGAAGAGAAAGAAGAGAACGGCACAGTCTTTTACGAAAACACCGCCTTCCCGGGCGGCTGGATCGCAATGGCACCGCCGCTCTATGAAGACCAGCTTGAGTATAACGATGGCCACAGCAACTCCGAGCACCACGTTGCCGAAGATGTTTCAGCTTTCCTGATGTGGACAGCAGAGCCCAAGATGATGGCCCGCAAGCAAACAGGCTTTATCGGTGTCCTGATGCTGGCGATCCTCGCATCGCTGCTCTACCTGACAAACAAGCGCCTCTGGGCGCCTCACAAACCAAAGAAAGACTAAGCCAAAGGCGGCACGCCGCCCTAAAGCTGCTTCTTCTTTAGAAAACAAAACCCCCCGCTTTTAAAAGGCGGGGGGTTTTGCTTTTGCATACCTCTCTTGAACCACTGCGCAGGCTCTGCCCTTGGCCATCTGAAAACCCCGTTCAAACGAAAGACAAGACGCCCACATATCCTCAGTCCAACGTTGCTGTCGCAAATGCCTTGCCTTGTCGAAAACAGAACAGATCACGGCTCCAGGATGCGCAGCTTGATCTTATGTTTGAACGTCGTATCCCCGAGTGGCTCCGCCACGCGCCCGCCCCCTCTGTTCATGGGTTTGGAGTCCTTGCTGGCTTTGAGGGCATCACCCGAGGCATGCTGATCTCGGTCTTCCCACTGGCCATGTACAACGCCCTCGGCGACGCAGTGGCCATCTCGCAAGCCTATTTCTTTATCGGGATCGGCTCTCTGATTGTCGGGCTCCTCGTTCCCGCCCTTAACAAACGGATACCGCGCCGCTGGCTCTACAGTTTCGGCACGCTTTGCTTTATCGCAGGCGCGCTTCTCGCCAGCCTCGGCACACCGATGACGCTCATATTCGGCCTGATGCTAAACTCCTTCGCCACAGTGATCACCTTCATCTGCTTCAACGCCTATGTCCTTGATTACATCAAACGTATCGAGCTTGGCCGCAGCGAAACCCTGCGGCTGCTCTATTCCGCCCTCGGATGGACGCTGGGGCCCGCCGTCGGCGTTGCACTCTATACCTACAATCCCGTGTTGCCGTTCTATATCTCAGCAGCCTCTTCTCTCGGCATGCTCGCCGCCTTCACCTATATGCGCCTTGGTAACGGCAAGCTCATCACCCGCGCCAAACGCCCCGCACCAAACCCGCTGGCGTTCATCGGCCGCTTCGTACAACAACCCCGCCTTGTCGCAGGGTTCAGCTTCGCAGTGATCCGCTCTTGCGGCTGGTGGGCCTATATTGTCTATATGCCGCTCTACGCCCTCAAAAACGGCCTGCCAGAGCAGCTCGGCGGCTTTCTTATGTCAGGCACAAACGCCGCGCTCTTTCTGGCGCCCTTTATGCTGCGCTGGATGCAAAAGCGCTCCGTTCGGATCGCCGTGCGGACGGGCTTTGCCATGGCCGCAAGCTTCTTCACTCTGGCCTTTCTGCTCGCAGATTGGCCTTGGGTCGTGATCGTTACGCTCTTCTGTGCCAGCTTCTTTCTCATCCTGCTTGATATCAGCGCAGGCCTACCGTTTCTCATGGCGGTCAAGCCCTCTGAGCGCACCGAAATGTCGACGATCTATTCAAGCTACCGCGATGTCTCGGGCATCCTCACACCAGGGTTTGCCTGGGGCGTGCTGCTCGTCGCACCGATTTCGGGGATTTTTCTGCTGGCAGGCGCAGCCCTCGCAATCGCCTACACCGTGGCTGGCTCCGTTCATCCGCGGCTTGGTGAAAAGCGGCTTGTCGCAGCCGAGTAGCGCACGCCGCCTTAAGTTAATTTGCCTTAACCAAATCGCGTTTGGGCGGTGCACGGGTTGTGCACGCATCGTGCACACTTATCACCCCCCTAGAATCAGCAATCTTGAGCGCCATTAACCAAGCGGCACGCACGGTTTACGATTTAGTGACGGCCCAAATAGTCGCGCAGCGCTTTGGGCGGATCGGCAAAGAGCGTCGCCGTGCCTTGCGGCGTCTGCGCGACACGATCAGCGACAACAATAACCGCGTCTGCAAAGTGCTTCGCATCGCGCGGCTCATGGCTCACCATCAAAACAGCCCGCTTATTCTCTCTTGCAATTTCGCCAACCAGATCAAGCATTTCATGGCGCAGCGCAGGGCCCAGAGCTGCAAAAGGCTCATCCAGTAGAAGCAGCGGCTTGTCTTGGCAAAGAGCTCTCGCCAACGCCGCACGACTCGCCTGCCCGCCCGAAAGCTGCGCAGGCCTGCGCGCCTCGAAACCCGCCAGCCCGACTCGATCCAAAGCACCGAACACCCGCGCCTTTTCCGCAGCACTCAGCCTTAAGCTCACATTTACGCCCAGAGCCGCATTCTCATACACGCTCAAATGCGGGAAGAGATTCCCCTCCTGAAACAAACTCGCCACAGGCCGCGCGCTCGGCGTGTTTTTTGTGATGTCCTGCCCGTCCCAAAGGAGCCGTCCAGACTGAGGCGTGATAAAACCACCGATGAGGGAGAGAAGCGTCGACTTGCCAGCGCCAGACGGTCCAATCACAGCAACCCGCGCCTCTGGCGCAAGACTCCAGTCCGCACTCAAGACAAATTCGTCCTGCTCGTATCTCACAGTCTCAAGCGTCAGCATCTCGCCGCCCCCTCCAATCAAACAATGCAAACAGCCCAAAACTCAACAGCACCAAAAGCAGCGCAGCCCCAGCTGCCGCATCCATCCGATAGGCCCCCATGAGGCGATAAACCTGCAAAGGCAGTGTCGCGGTTTCACCATCCGCAAAAAGCGCAATCACCCCCAAGTCACCCATCGAAAGTGCCGCTGCAAGCCCTGCTGCAAAGCCAAGCGCTGTCCGTATTTGCGGCCAGATCATACGCCGCATCCGCGCAGTTCCATGAAGTCCCAGAGCGTCAGCCAAACGGCCATAGTCGGCCTCGGCGCGTGCATATTCAGGTGTGATAATTCTAAGCGCAAAAGGCAAGGCCATCAGCGCATTGACCAGCATCGTGATCGGCAGGGCAAGCCCCTGTGGACTCACATATGGGTTGACTAAAAGGAATAATCCCGTGCCCAAAACCAGCGGCGAAATCGCCAGGCCCAAGAGCCCTATCATTTCAGTCCAGCGCCCTCTCGAAGCCGCCAAAGCCAGCGCCGCCGCGATGCACAAAACTGTCGAGCCAAGCGCAATGACCAAAGAGGTCAAAGCCGCACTCCAGACCGAGGCAGGCAAGCTCATAATCTGCACCGCTCCCCGGAGCACAACAACCGCCAACGGCAAACCAATAAACACGACAGCCAGCGACAGAACCAATGCGTCTTGTGCCTTCAAAAGCGGCGCACCCGCGTCCCAGCGCTGCCGCAAAGCCCCGCGCCCCGCGCCAAAGCCCGCCACTTGTCCAAGACGCAGCGCAACCATCCCGACAACAAGCACAAGAACCAACTGCATCAGCGCCAGCAAAGCGGCCTGCGCCAAATCAAACTCCAGATGAAACGCTTGATAAATCGCCAGCTCCAGCGTGGTTGCTGCAGGTCCGCCACCCAGCGTCAGCGCAACAGCGAAGCTGCTCAGGCAAATCAGGAAAACAACCAACACAACCGCGGGCAGGCGCTCCTTGAGCATCGGCCATTCCAGTAAGCGAAACACCTCACGAGATCCCATCCCAAGGCTTGCAGCCAGCCGAAAGCGCTCTTGCGGAATGGCATCCCAGCCTTGCAGCAAAAGCCGCGTCGCCAATGGAAGGTTGAAGAAAACATGAGCCAAAACAACCCCGTGCAGCCCATAAATCTGAAGCTTCGGCAGGCCCAATGCGCTCAGCACTCCGTTTAAAACCCCCGCCTGCCCGAAGACAGCCAAAAGCCCCATCACCGCGACAATCACAGGAAGAATAAACGGGGCGCCCATCAGCAAAACAAGCGCGCCACGGCCCCAAAACTGTCTTCGCGCCAAAGCCCTCGCCACAGGGACAGCAAGCGCCGCACTGAAGAGCGCCGAGAGGCCCGCCTGCACGACCGTGAATTTAAGCGCCGCCCAATCAGCAACGCCAAGGCCCGCAAACGCACCCTCTGAAAAGCCCGCACGCATGGCCACAGCCCCGATCGGAACCAACACCAAAAGCATCACCAGCGCAGCCGAGACCGCGCTGGTGGCCTTACTTATTGCGACAGCGCGGCGCGCCATTCTTCAAGAGCTTCGTCACGAATGCCCGCCGCCTCTTCTGCTGAGAAGAGCAGCGCCTTCTCTGGCTGTACAAGGCTTTCGAAGCCGTCAGGAAGCCCCGCTTCTGGCGTCACTGCAGGATACATCCAGTTGGTTGTCGGGATCACGCTTTGGAAAGCATCCGATACCATGAACTGGAGGAACTGATCCGCGAGCTCGGGTTGATCGCTTCCCGCGAGCTTGCCCGCCACTTCGACTTGGAGGTAATGCCCCTCCTCAAAGACTGCCGCCTTCTTGCCGTGATCGTCCTCGGCAATCATGTGATAGGCGGGCGACGTCGTGTAAGACAAAACCATATCGGCTTCACCCTCCAGGAAGAGGCCGTATGCCTCGGACCAGCCCTTGGTCACAGTCACGACATTATCAGCCAAACCCTCCCAAATCGCAGGGGCCTCTGCACCATAAGCCGCCTTGACCCACATCAGTAAGCCAAGGCCAGGTGTTGAGGAGCGCGGGTCCTGAATGAGGATTTTGGCGTCACTTTCGGCCAAAGCCTTGAGGCTCTTGGGAACATCAAATCCTGCCTGATGGACAAAGGCAAAATAGCCCCAGTCATAAGGCGCAAACATAGTGTCCTCCCAGCCGACAGGTAAGCTATAGTGAGCGCTCACAGAATGCTCTGCAAAGAGGCCCGTTTCGCGCGCAGCCGCGGTGAGATTGGTATCAAGTCCAAGCACAATGTCAGCGTCCGTGCGCGCTCCTTCCAGACGAAGGCGCGAAAGCAGTGCCGCACCATCCCCCGCTGCAACAAACTTCAGATCACAACCACAGACCGCCTCAAAAGCCGTCTCGACTTGCGGCCCAGGGCCCCATTCAGACACAAAACTATCGTAAGTATAGACAACAAGTTCAGGCGTCTCTGCCGCTGCAAGTCCCGCAGCCGACACAAAAACTCCCGTAGCAAATGCAAGATGTTTCATCTCATCCTCCTAATATTGCGACGGGCGGAGATAGTGGGATGAATATCCGACCTTCCCTCCGCCGGTCCTAACCGGTTCAGGTTCAACGGGTCCGCTTTCGCATCTCAGCTCACATGAGCCCCCCGAGGTAAGCAAAACCTACGCGTCAATCCTGCCTCCTTCAAGCCCTCCTTTTTCTTTCTACAAATATCCCGGGGGGTCTGGGGGGCTGGCCCCCCAGCTCTGTCTGTCGATTGGGGCTAGCCCCAAACGGATCGGATTGCGCGTAAGCGCAATTCGACATAAAGCTTTCCCCAAAGGAGCCTGCCCCATGAGCATGAACACATTCGGACACCTTTTTCGCGTCACCACATGGGGCGAAAGCCACGGCCCTGCTCTGGGCGCAACAGTTGATGGCTGCCCCCCTGGCGTGCCGCTCGACGAGGCGATGCTTCAAGTCTGGCTCGACAAGCGTCGCCCCGGTCAGAACAAGAACACCACTCAACGCCAAGAGCCGGATCAGGTCCGCATCCTCTCTGGCGTGTTCGACGGCCAGACCACAGGCACAACCATCCAGCTGATGATCGAAAACACAGACCAGCGCTCAAAAGACTATGGTGAAATCGCACAAACGTTCCGCCCTGGTCATGCTGACATCACCTACCACCAAAAATACGGATTGCGTGACTATCGCGGAGGCGGGCGCTCCTCTGCCCGTGAGACAGCGGCGCGCGTTGCAGCAGGGGGTGTGGCCCGCGCCGCGCTCAAGGCGCTCGCCCCAAAGCTAGAAGTCATCGGATATATGACAACGATGGGCGAGATGGAGATTGATCGCTCCGCATTTGACTGGGACGCAATCGAACAAAATGATTTCTGGATTCCGCAAGATGAGGCCACAGCCAAATCTTGGGAAGCCTATCTCACAAAAGTGCGTAAAGACAAAAACTCCGTTGGCGGTGCCATCGAAGTTGTCGCGCGCAATGTCCCGGCAGGCATCGGCGCGCCGATTTATGCCAAACTCGATACAGATCTCGCCGCTTCGATGATGAGCATCAACGCCGTGAAAGGCGTCGAGATCGGCGAGGGCATGGCTGCTGCTCGGCTTTCGGGCACAGACAATGCCGATGAGATCTTCATGGGTCCGAACGGCCCCGAGTATAGCTCTAACCACGCTGGTGGTATTCTCGGTGGAATCTCGACGGGGCAAGATGTTGTCGTGCGCTTCGCTGTCAAACCGACCTCTTCGATTCTCACGCCGCGCGCCTCAATTCGACTAGATGGCAGCGCCACCGAGGTTGTCACAAAAGGCCGCCACGATCCCTGCGTAGGTATCCGCGCTGTGCCCGTGGGCGAGGCCATGATGGCCTGTGTGATCCTTGACCATATCTTGCTGCACCGTGGTCAAGTTGGCGGTGCTGTCGGCGAAACCCGCGGTAAGATAGGCTGATATGATCGCCGTCCTCGGCATCACGCTTCCCCTCTTCGCGGCAGTGTTGCTCGGTTATTTTTGCGTGCGCGGTGGGCTCTTCAAGCTAACGGATATGCGCCTTTTCGGAAGTTTCGTGCTCAACGTAGCACTGCCAGCGCTGCTCTTTCTGGCCGTAGCCACGCGCGATGCCCGCGATGTTTTCAACATCACATATATGGCCGTCTTCGCCACAGGGGCGCTTCTTACCATCGCCGCATCCTTCATTATTCTCTCGTTGCTCAAAACGAGCCCGAGCCGCCGTGCTGTCGCTGTCATGGGCACATCTTGTCCCAACTCTGGCTTCGTCGGCTATCCGCTCATGCTGCTCGCCTTTCCCGACAGTGCGGGGCAAATTCTCGCGCTCAATATGCTGGTGGAAAACTTCCTCATCATCCCGCTCTGTCTCCTACTCTTTGAGTTATCAAAGGAGCGCAACGGTACGGGTATCACTCGCCTCATTGGCCAGATTGCTCTCAATGTCCTGCGACGCCCTATGGTCATAGCGTTACTGCTCGGTCTTGCTGTCTCGCTGCTCAGGGTGCCATTGCCTGAGCCGGTCATCCGCACAACCAGCCTCTTCGCTGCCTCGGCGTCGGCGCTGGCGCTCTTCACAATCGGGGGCGCGCTTGTCGGCCTGCCGTTCAAAGGCCACCGTGCTTTGGCGGCGCTCACAGCCGCGGGCAAGCTTTTGCTACACCCAGCCTTGGCAGCACTCGCGCTCAGCGCAGCTATGGCTCTCGGCCTGCCGCCTCTCTCGCGTGAATTGGCGGCAGCAGTTATCCTGTCCGCCGCCATCCCGATGTTCTCAATCTACGCGCTCTTCGCCGCTGAGCTTGGTCATGAAGGCATGGCCTCGATCGCCCAAGTGCTCGCGATAGGTGCATCGTTCCTTACATTGAGCGCACTCATGCTTTGGCTCTTATGAGCTCGCCGCAGCCGCCAAAGCCACATCCATCAAAGCCTTGATCTCGTCTTTGCCTGTGCCCGCAACGATACGTCCTAGCTCTTCTTCGCCTTTCAGAACAACAAGCGTCGAGCGGCGCGGAATATTGAGCTCTTTCACAAGCGTACCTTTCCCGTGGGCGTCCCAATCGACGTTGATAAAGGTCACTTTGGCTTCATAGTCAGGGTTCTCGCCTTTCAGGGCGTTGATCACCCGCTCCTGTGCCTTACAGGTTCCACACCAATCCGCTTTAAAGTCCAGAAACACGACTTCACCCTTGGCGAGATGTGTCTTGGCAAGCCCGTCTGTGTAAGCCACAGGCGCGGCCAGTACGAGGCTGGGTGTGGCAAGAGCGGCGAGGCCCGTGATGACAAAGCTACGTCTGTTCATAAGAAGTCTCCTGAAGGTTAAATAGATACAGAAAGGTCAACAAGCCAAGCAGGCATCACATCCAAAGCCCAAGCTTCGACCACGTGGTGAAAATTGAAAAACAGCACGAGACCGACAGCGACAAACACCCCGCCCATGACGGGGCGCGCCGCAACAGCGATTTTTTGCATTCGCGCGCGGTTCCGCATGAGCCAAGCGCGCGTGCCATAGCCTAGTCCGATGATCAGCGTCGAAACACCCAAAGCAAAAGCGACCATGATAAGCGTGGCAAGCCCAAGACTCTCGCCCTGTGACGCCAGCGCAATCGCGCCGCCAAGTGTCGGGCCGATACAAGGGCTCCAGACTGCCCCAAGCAGCAACCCGCCCGCAAACTGGCCTCGCAAAGACCCCTGATCAAGCGTGTTCATCTGCGCATCAGCGCGCGCAGACATGCCAGCTGTCGCGCCTGAAAGAACCATGCCAAACCGCGGCACCAGCAACATGAGACCGAAGGCAACCATTAGCACAGCCCCTGCCTGCGCAACGCTTTGCTCATCGAGCCCCAGCGCGCGGCCAAAGGCGGTAACGACCACACCAAGAAGCACAAACGAAACGCTCATCCCGGCCGCCAAAGCCAGCGGCCCCTTCGGGTTTGCCCCCAGAGCGCCCGCCAATACGACAGGCAGCACGGGAAGCACACAGGGGTTGATCAGCGTCAGCAAGCCGGCTGCATATGCGAGGACAAATTCCATGATCAAGGTTTAGGCGCAGACAGCGACCCTTGTCATCAAACGAAGCTCTGACGCAGCTTCACGAAGGTGTGGGCTTTTGTTTCGAAAGTTGGACCGCGAGAATTCCAAAGGCAATAATTGCGACGCCAAGGAAGTCGTGCCAGTCCAGTGCCTCATGGAGCACAACAGCGGCAACCGCCACCCCGATGAATGGATTGAGAAAGTGAAAGGTCGCGGCTTTAACCGCGCCGATACGATCCACCAGAAAGAACCAAACCAGCGTCGCTGCCAGCCCTGGCACAAGTGTTGTGTAAATAAACGCCAAAACGAGCGGTGTGCTCATCTGTACCTGTGGGGTCTCAAAAAACACTGCGGCAAGAAAGAGCGCAAAGGAGCCAACAAGCATCTGCAAGCCAACAACCATCAGAAAATTGCCACCCGAAGTCGCACCACGCAACACAAGCGTTGCAGTCGTCAGAGCCAGAACGCCGCTCAGGCAAAGGCCAAGACCGTAGATATCAACTCCGCCGTTGAGCCGTGCGCCCATAATAATGCTCACGCCGATCACACCTGCAATCAGGCCCGCCAACGCCAAAGGCTTCACCTTGTCCTTAAAGAAAAGCCAGCCCGCAACCGCGACAAGCAAAGGCATCGTCGACGCAATGATTGCCGCAAGCGAAGCCTCGATTGTCTGCATCGCAACAAAATTCAGCCCGAGATAAAGTGCATTTTGGCACAGACCAAAGACAATGGTTGCCCTCCACTGGTTGTGCGTGAGCGCCCATGTCTGACCCATCAGCCGCGCAATCAGAACACCGAGTAATCCTGAGATCAGAAAGCGCAGTGATAACGCCCAAAGCGGCGAAGCATATTCGACAATGATCCGCGCGGATGTGAAGGCGCTCGACCACATAAAGGCAAAGGCCACGCCCATGAAAACTGCTCTGATATCCACGCGTCTTGACTCCAAATGCAAAAAGGGCCGCCTCTGTGGCGACCCTTTCGTAAACTTGTGAAAGATACAAGCGTAAGGCTTAGCCGTTTACGCTGTCTTTGAGAGCTTTCGCGATTGTCATTTTGACAACTTTGTCCGCGTCTTTTTTGATTTGCTCGCCTGTGGCAGGGTTGCGAACCATACGCTCTGGGCGCTCACGGCAATAGATTTTGCCAACGCCAGGAAGGGTCACTGCACCGCCGCCTGAAACTTCTTTTGTGATGATCGCGATGATTGAATCCAGCGCGCCTGTCGCTGATTTCTTGTCTGAGCCCATTTCTTCAGCAAGTGCTGCAACAAGCTGGGTCTTTGTCATTGGTTTTGTCATTTTGTAGTCTCCTGTAATTGCCCGATTTTGGGCCCCATCGCAGCCATATAACTGTATGATGCGATGCAACACAACGAATTGTGTGCCAAAAATAGGCCAAAAACAGCATTTAGGGGCGATTTTTCGCCCTAAATAGCCCTTAAAGAAAGGCCGTTTCGTTAAAACTGCGTAGTTTTCGGTTGTGCAAACGCTCAAGCGGCATGGTCCTAAGGGACTCCATCGCTTTTATTCCGATCATCAAATGCGGCTCTACTTGGGTTTTATAAAAATCGCTGGCCATCCCCGGAAGCTTGAGTTCGCCGTGCAGCGGCTTGTCGGAAACGCATAGAAGCGTCCCGTAGGGGACGCGAAAACAAAAGCCATTCGCCGCGATTGTGGCGCTCTCCATATCCAACGCGACAGCACGGCTCTGGCTCAAGCGTTGCACTGGCCCCTCCGTTTCGCGCAGCTCCCAATTTCG